>NZ_JCACKI010000075.1:121253-196133 GCF_059505325.1 Tildeniella sp. | reverse complement strand
TTTCCTGATTTTGCTACCTTTCCTCCCCTTCACAATGGACAAAGTCGAGCTTAGCGTTCATCTATAGTATCCGGACTACAGTATCCGGACTACAGCCTGGTAGTTTGGTAGAAATTGATCAGGTTCAAACGGTAGCATCATTTCTCTGCGTACACTTAAGTGCGTTGATTGCTCTCTAACATGCCTTCTAGCTAACGAGAGTAGAACGGTCTGATGTGACTAGCAGCCAAGTTTGTACACGATCGCATTGATACCTGCAATACATTTTCGATCGTAGTGTTAGAGTAAACTTTGATTAAGTTACGGCTAGGCAAGCTGTCATCGTCCAGGGTTAGCAAACCCTTGGGTTAATGATGGCTTTCATTCTGGTGTCAACCAATATAGTTTTACGTCGTAAGTGTACGTTTGGCGTAGTGACCTCTGCCAATAGGTACTGATTCCTTCTCTGGAGAGATGTATCAAGCGCCAGAATACTATAGCCTTTAGACACAGTTTTCAAGCGTTCAACTGCCACACCATCAATTTAGAGAGTTGATCATTGTACAGAGATCGGAAACTTTATAGCGCCTACTGCGTCATAGACTAAGGCACTAAAAATTAGCAAGGTCGAAACGTTCAATACTTATACGGACTGTTGTTTATGAGCTTTGCAACCCAGATCATTAAGCCCTCTAACCTTCTGACTACCGCTGCTATTAATCTTTTTCAAGTAGAAGTTAAGACCGCTATTGATTCAGATGCAGCATTCATCTTAATAGACCTTGGTAACGTTTCATCAATGAGTAGCTCTAGCTTTATTGCGGTAGTAAAGATTCTGCAATTAGTACGCGCTTCCGATCGTCAGCTATTCCTTTGCTCTATGAGCCAACAAATAAGAATGTTATTTGAGCTGACTGGATTAGATCAAGTATTCAAAACGTTTGTCGACTTTGATGAATTTAACCGACATATGCATGGAACTGTTGTGGGAATGCCCAGACAAGTTAAGTCTAATATTGAAATCGTTCCAAGGGATGGACTGAAGCTAGCTAGCTAAATAGTTCCCAGTCTTAATTCCTTGGGCTACTGGCTGGAATGAGAGAGACTGTTGAGCGCTCTTCAGTATTAGCTTGCATCGAATAGGTGACTTAAGCACCTTGTTCCTAGATTTAATCCTGCGTATAACAGTCCCAAATCAATTGTGAGCGGCACTTAATCCTTGAGCGGTCAGCGGCAGACACCAGCTTTTCTCTAACCGCTGACCGCTGACTGCTAAGAACCGACAGCTAGATTGCTGCTCACGATTCATTCAGGATCGCTATCAATTCCAAAAAAACTGAGTATTTGCTCTCATCGCCAATGGTCGCTTGGTGCTTGGCTGTACAGGTAAGTAACAAGAGTTACACTACTTTATTTCTTAGCTATACAGCGGGTCGCTATGAAACCAACACACTTGCAACGATTAAAGGCATCTTAGGCTGCCTGCTAGATAGTGATGGCTCATCTCGTGCCAACGTGTCTCATTGAAGCAGATTAACTGTAGCAAAGTCACGTTTCTCTAGATCCGATCGGTTCAATCTGCTACATTAGCGGTTTGCGTGGTAGCTTCTACATTTATTTCGCTTTTCTATAAATGCGGTAGGGTGCAGACTGAACGATCGCTGCGTAATCTTCCTGTTGTTACTTGGGCAGTAACGTAGCCTGATAGTCGTCTTTGTTTAAAGATCCTCATTTCTCCTGATCCAATTTTGTTACGGGCAAGACGAGAATAGTATGGTTTCGCTTTGCTCCGTTTGCCGGAAATAACCGATTTTTCTATGGCAAGAATTTTAGTTGTTGAAGATGAGATTGTTTCTGCTTTAATGATTCAGGAGTTTTTGGAGCCTTCTGAACATACTGTCGTGGCGAGTGTAGCATCAGGAGCAGAAGCGATCCGAGTCGCGGTAGAGACGCAGCCCGATCTGGTTTTGATGGATATTTCGCTTGAGGGCGGGCTTGATGGCATTGCGGCTGCAACCCAAATCCATGAGCAGTTGGGCGTTCCCATTATCTACATTACGGCTAATGCTGAAGACCAGACGCTTCAGCGTGCAGTGGCGACAGAACCGTTTGGCTACCTCGTCAAGCCCTTCAACCAGATTGGACTTTACACCACAATCAATATTGCGCTGCGTCGTTATCAGTTAGAGCAGCAGCTAGAACAAGCTGAACAATGGCTGACAACCACATTGGCGAGTATTGGTGATGGCACGATCGCGACTGATCGCAATGGTTACGTTACTTTTATGAATGCGGTTGCCGAAGACCTTACGGGTTGGCAGCAAACAGACGCACTTGGGATCTCTGCCGATTTGATTCTGCGCTTAATCCACTCTGAAACGCGAGAAGCGATCGAAAACCCGCTTTTACAAGCCATGCGACAGGGGGTCAGCGTCAGTCTCTCTAATTACTGTGTACTTCAAACCAAAAGTGGACTGGAGCGGGCTATTGGCGATACAGCAGCACCGATTAGAAACGATAAGGGTGAAATTACGGGCGGTGTTCTGATTTTTCAGGATGTGACAGAGCGTCGGCAGGCGGAAGCATTGCTACATCATCGCCAGGAAGAGTTCAGAGCACTGGCGGAGAATTCTCCCGATATTGTGGTGCGGTTCGATCGAGAGTTTCGCCATGTTTATGTCAATCCGGCAGCCGAAGCGGCAACTGGCATTCCTCCGCAGGCGTTCATTGGGCGCACCAACGCAGAACTGGGCATGTCAACCGATCTGCTTGCTCTGTGGAATGAGACATTACAAACAGTGCTCACCAGCGGACAAGAGCAAATCATTGAGTTTCAACGATATGAATCAGATAGCCTTAAGTCTTATCAGTCGCGGGTGGTGCCAGAGTTTGCTCAGGACGGCAGCGTTGAGTTCTTGCTGTGTGTGAGTCGGGATATTACTGAGTACAAGCAGGCAGAAACCATCTTACGGCAGCAGGCAGAACGAGAGCGTTTGCTAGTGGCGATCGCCCAACGCGTCCGTCAGTCGCTCAACCTGGATGAGATTCTCAACACAACCGTGACAGAGGTACGCCAACTGCTCCAGACCGATCGCGTGATTATGTACCGCTTCGAGCCAGATTGGAGCGGCTTTGTCATCGTTGAATCGGTGAGCGATCGTTGGACACCGATGCTGGGTCAGCGGCTTTTTGACCCTTGTCTTGTGATGGCAGACTGCTTGTTGCCTTATATGGATGGCAAGGTCAGCAGTACCGCCGATGTTCTCAATGCTGGGCTGGCTCAGTGCTATGTGGATCTGCTGACGCAATTTCAGGTGAGAGCAAATTTAGTGATTCCAGTCTTGGTACCATCGTCCCAAACCCATCAGCCTTATGCACAGAGGCAAGGATCTCACCTGTGGGGGCTATTAGCCGTGCAACAATGCGCTACGCCTCGACGGTGGCACGATTCGGAGATCGAGTTACTCAAAAATCTTTCGGCTCAGGCGGCGATCGCCATTCATCAAAGTCAGCTTTATCAGCAAACACAGCAGCAGGCTCAAAGAGAGCAAGCGCTCAATCAAGTGATTCAGGCAATCCGCAACTCGTTGGATTTAAACACCATTTTTCGCACGGCTGTTTTGGAGATGGGCAGCTTGCTACAGGTTGAGCAGGCAAACATTCTGCAATATGTGCCAGAGCAAGGTGTTTGGGTGCATCAGGCAAGCTATCGCCAAAGCCCGGATGTGGCTCCTGTAGGCTTAGATGTCGTCGGGTTAGAAATTCCTGACGAAGGTAATCCCATTACCGCACAGCTCAAGCGGTTGGAAATTGTGCGATTGGATGATGCCAGTACCGTACCCCACGAAATGACGCAGATTTTGGCGCAAACGTTTCCGGGAGCATGGCTGGCTGTGCCCTTGCAGGTGGGTAGCTCTGTATGGGGCAACATTATTTTGATTCGAGGACCAGAACCCTTTGTCTGGCAAGACTGGCAAATTGATCTGACTCGCGCCATTGGGGATCAATTGGCGATCGCCATTCAGCAGTCTCAGCTTTATCAGCAAGTACAGCAGCTCAACGCCCGCCTGGAAGAGCAGGTGCAGGAACGTACCATTCTCTTGCAGCAGGCGTTTAGCTTTGAAGCAACGTTGAAGCGGATTGCCGATCGTGTGCGTGACAGCTTAGATGAAGACCAAATTTTACGAGCGGTTGTAGAAGAACTTGCCGTGACGCTTGACGTGAGCGCGTGCAGCGTAGCCGTATATGATCTGCCTCAGCAAACGGTCAACGTGCGCTATGAATACACAACTGCCTTAGCGCTGGTACAGGGTAATCTGATTCCAATGGCAGTGTTTCCAGAGGTCTACCAGCAACTACTAGACGGTCAGCATTTTCAGTACTGTAGTTTGGATGCTCGTCCCATGCAGCCGCGCGTCGTGCGTTTGGCATGTCCGATCGTGGACGATCAGGGGGTGCTAGGAGATTTGCGACTGGTCAACCACGCCGATTACATTTTTTCGGATCAGGAAGTTCGCTTGGTACAGCAAGTTGCCAATCAATGCGCGATCGCCCTCCGTCAATCGCAGCTTTATCAGTCTGTACAGGCACAAGTGGCTGAGTTAGAACAGCTCAATCGACTCAAAGACGATTTTGTGAGCACTGTTTCTCACGAACTACGAACACCGATGGCGAGCATCCGCATGGCGATTCAAATGCTAGAAGTGGTGCTGTTGCAGACGGAAGATGGGCGATCGCGAGATGCTACTGAACCCTCCTCTTTAGTTTTGCAGCCAGCGTCGTTTCAACGGGTAGCCCGCTATTTCCAGGTCTTACGCGACGAATGCCAGCGCGAGACGATGTTGATCGACGACTTGCTCGATCTCTCTCGCCTTGAACGACAAACCGAACCGCTCAATCGCACTACGTTAGATCTTCAGCCTTGGCTCACTCGACTGGTGATCCCCTTTGCCGATCGGGTACGCAGTCAGCGTCAGCGTTTAGAAACCCGCATGACAACGCCTTTACCCGCATTGACGACTGACTATGCCTATCTAGAACGCATTCTCAACGAGTTGCTGCAAAACGCCTGTAAATACACTCCTGCTGATGAAACTATCATTCTGTCGGTGCAGCCGCTTGAGCAATCGTTAACCCTTGCACGATCGCACGTTGAGATTAGCGTCAGTAACTCTGGAGTCGAGATTTCTGCTGAGCAACTGGAACGAGTGTTCGACAAATTTTATCGGGTTCCTAGCAACAACCCCTGGCAGCATCGGGGCACGGGGTTAGGTTTGGCACTTGTCAAAAAGCTGATTGAACAGCTTCAAGGCACGATCGAAGCGTCCAGTGCAGATGGTTGGACAACCTTCACCGCAAGGATACCGCTAGAGAGTGACCAGTAGAAGAGCTTTTAATGGGAGGATTCGTTTCTCGCTGTAGTTCCTCACAGTGAAACAACCCTCGACTACGATATGCCTCGATCGATTCAGGTACTACAGCATAGCGTTTTGGCTCAGACATCTAATCGCATCTCTAAGATCTCTGTTCTAAGCAGTTGCTTGTCAGCTTCGACATAGAAGTATTTTACGCCAAGCATCACCTTGTCTGGCAACATAAAGTCTTGTCGTGCTTCTGTGGAGTTCAGAGAAGCGTGACGAGCTATGACGGGGTATCAACCCCTTGAACTAGGTAGATATCTAGGATATTTCAGTCTTAGCTCCTTTAATCTCTTGACAATATACTGTTCAGATAAAGGATGTTGAATAAAATCTTTCAAGTCTTCTCTTTCAGAATATCTATGAACAATACTAGAAAAAATCTCTGAATCTGATTTTTCTTTAATCGACTGGAAGAGTGATGGCAATATAGCATTAATATTTTGTCGTTTACTTTGCAAACCCGTATCTTCAAGAATAGTATTTAGAATTTCTCGCCATAATTCATTACCTAATTCATCTGGCAGTTCAATAGAGTTTTCAAAATTCCATAGAATATAGTTTTTACTACCTAAATTAAAAGTTATTTTCTCTTTATATATTAAATATGGTTCGGAAGTGCAATCAGTTTCTAAGCTCAATTTATATACTTGTGTACTTGGAGACATAAAACTATTAACAACCATTTTGCCGCCGTCAATCTCAGCACATACATAACCTGGAGGCAAAGCATTAAATACTTTTATTAAAGTAGTATCCTTTGATGTTGCACTCTGTTGCATTACCTCTAGTAATACTTCCTCAAAATTAAAAATATTTACGTTCTTAAGAATTTCACCTAACCATGAAGTTGGAATTAGAAGCTCTGCGGCAAATCGATTGGCTTCACCTTCAATTTGCCTGTACTCGTAATCTCCATTTCTATTAATCTGAGAGTCAGAATCAGTCTCCTCTTCATTCCCTTTAACCTCAGTATGAGAAACTATATTTCCAATGTGCCAAGGGATGATAACATGACCTAACTCGTGTGCTAGTGTAAATCGCTGTCTAACTTCAGGGCGTAAAGAGTTGATATAAATTCTAGGCTTATTAGACTGCTTCAAGCCTAGACTTATACCGTCAGCTTCAAGAGGAAAATCTAGAAAACCCACTTCCGCGTACAATGAGACTAACTCTTCAAGATTGTACGGAGGAATAAGATTATGTCGTTCTAAAAGTTTGCTTGCAAACTTCTCTTCAGGCTTCATCCAGTTTTCCAATTCTCTTTAGCCAACTCATTACACGTTGAGCCTCTTCTTTACTAGAAGCTCTCGCAGCTAATGCATGAATCTCGTGAACCGGAGCACTTTCTAAACTCAAGCCTTTTTTCCTTGCATTGACTATTGATCCAAGAATGTTAGGGTTGGTAACCCACAGAGAGTATTCTTGCCAAGTCATTCCTAAGTATTCATACAACTCAACATCTTCTGAAGTATTATCATCGTGCCAAGCATCGACATAATCATCTACTTCGTCTAGAAAGGCATCACCACTAATACATACGTCAATAAATGATATGTTCATAACAACTTAGTTTTGCTTGCTGATTGTACGTCCTTTAACAGCGGGCTTAATAACTTCACCTGTGATTGGGCAGACAACACCAAGATGTTTGCCTCTTTTGTTAAAAACTTCTACTTCTCCATGAAGTGAGTCCCAGGTATAGTATCGCTCTGTCTGAAAGTCTTTAAAGACTTTCCTTCCTCCTTCTATTCCAACAACCTGACATCCATCAAGGATGGAAGGATTAGGTATTGGCTTACCACCCATTCCAGTTACTTCGCTTATTGAATATAAGTTGAGCTACCACAGCTTCAATGCTTACCAGGTCTAAAGATATTCATATTTTAGCTAATTGTGGTTGAGAGATGCTTCTATAGGAATCAGGGACGAGTGACATCACTACGTCAAGCATAACGTCATACTCATTCTGTGAAAAGCAGAGAAAGGGGCGATCGCCCTCGAAAAAGCGATCGCCCCTTGCTGTAAATTGTAGGGTTTGGAATGCCGACACCCGACACCCCAAACCCTACACCCCAATTTAGTAGTCGTAGTCGCCGCCACCCATGCCGCCAGCGCCACCAGCAGGAGCGCCATCTTTGGGTTCAGGCTTGTCAACCACGATGCATTCGGTCGTCAGCACCATGCCCGCGATCGAGGCTGCGTTTTGCAGTGCCGATCGGGTCACCTTTGCGGGATCAACGATACCTGCTTCAAACAAGTCAACGAATTCATTCGTCGCTGCGTTGTAGCCCACGTTGAAGTCTTTCTCTTTGACGCGTTCTGCAATGACCGCACCGTTTTGACCCGCATTCTCAGCAATGCGCTTCAGGGGAGCAGCCAGGGCACGAGCGACGATCGCTGCACCAATCAGCTCTTCGCCCTTGAGATTAGCATTTGCCCAGGTTTCCAGTTCAGGGGAGAGGTGAGCCAGGGTTGTGCCACCACCGGGAACGATACCTTCTTCAACCGCCGCTTTGGTTGCGTTGATGGCATCTTCCAAACGCAGCTTGCGATCTTTCATTTCGGTTTCGGTTGCTGCACCGACTTTGATGACGGCAACACCACCCGCCAGTTTCGCCAAGCGCTCTTGCAGTTTTTCCTTGTCATAGGAGGATTCAGTTTCCTCGATTTGACGACGGATTTGCTCGACGCGAGTCTTGACTGCTTTTTCGTTGCCTTCAGCGACGATCGTCGTGTTGTCCTTGGTGAGGGTAATGCGACGCGCTTTGCCTAACGATTCTAGCTTAGTGGTATCTAGCTTTAGACCTGCATCTTCAGTGATCATTTGACCACCAGTGAGCACAGCAATGTCTTCCAGCATTGCCTTACGACGATCGCCAAAGCCAGGAGCCTTGACGGCTGCAACGTTCAGCACACCGCGCAAACGGTTAACCACGAGGGTTGCCAGTGCTTCTTTCTCAATGTCTTCAGCGATGATGACGAGGGGACGACCGGAACGAGCCACTTGCTCCAAAATCGGCACCAGGTCTTGCACCAGGGTAATTTTTTTGTCGGTGATCAGGATAAAAGGTTCATCCATGACCGCTTCCATGCGCTCGGTATCGGTAGCGAAGTAAGGCGAGATGTAGCCTTTGTCGAAGCGCATCCCTTCCGTGATTTCTAACTCGGTTGTCATGGATTTGCCTTCTTCAAGCGAAATCACGCCTTCCTTGCCCACTTTGTCCATTGCATTGGCAATCATCTGACCGACTTCATCGTCGTTACCAGCCGAGATGGAGCCAACCTGCGCGATCGACTTAGAATCTTCCACAGGACGAGCGTGTTCCGCAATCTTGTCGACCAGGAAAGTGGTTGCTTTGTCGATGCCACGCTTAAGTGAGATCGCATTGGCACCTGCTGCCACGTTCCGCAGACCTTCTTTAACGATCGCGTGCGCCAGCACGGTTGCTGTTGTGGTGCCATCACCCGCTGCATCGTTTGTCTTGGAAGCTGCCTGACGAATCAGCGCTACGCCTGTGTTTTCAACGTTGTCTTCGAGTTCGATTTCTTTGGCGATCGTCACGCCGTCGTTGACAATCTGAGGCGCACCGAACTTCTTCTCTAGTACGACGTTCCGACCTTTAGGACCGAGGGTGACAGCCACTGCCTCAGCCAGGATATCCATGCCCCTTTCGAGAGCACGACGAGCATTTTCGTTGTAAATGATGCGCTTAGCCATATTGGTTGTTGGTTTTTGGTTGTTAGTGGTTGGTTGTTAGGGTTGAAATGATGAAGTGCCTGGTTGTTAGCGATTCATTGTTAGGGGCTAGTAGGCAACTGCTGCTGGCTTTACCTAACAACAAAAAACTAAAAACTAACAACTATGCAACGATCGCCAGAATGTCTTTCTCAGACAGCAGGACGTATTCTTCCGTGCCGAGCTTGATGTCGGTGCCTGCGTACTTGGAATAAAGTACCTTATCGCCAATCTTTACTTCTGGCTCCTGACGAGCACCATCGTCACTTCGCTTTCCAGGACCAACGGCAACGATTTCGCCAATCTGAGGCTTTTCTTTCGCAGCATCTGGCAAAAGAATACCGCCAGCAGTCTTCTCCTCAGAAGCACTTACTTTCACAAAAACACGATCACCCAGCGGTTTAACAGTAGAGACGCTTAGAGTTACGGCTGCCATACAAAATTCTCCAAACTAGCAGGTTAAGCTGAACAAAAATATTCAGGTGCGTTAGCACTCAGGGAGGAGTTAGCACTCTCGACCCCTGAGTGCTAATCTACCGAAGGTTAGATACAATTGCAACTTTTTGCTCTGTACGGGTATCCGAACGAGTGCGAGGAGCGGTGCGGGAGTAGGGAGTGGGCTTCGACGTGAGCGCTCAGCCGAACGGGAGTGGGGAGTGGGGAGTAGGGAGTAGGGAGTAGAGAAAACTCAAAACAAAAAAGTCAGAAGCTTAAATTCAATTTATTCCCCTGCCTCCCCTGCCTCCCTTGCCTCCCCTGCCTCCCCTGCTTCTCCTCCCCCTTCACTCCTCCCCCCTCACTTTTCCCCGACAAAGTTAACGTCTTCTCTCCTTTGGGCAGACTGAGTGGACTTCAATGATACAAATCGTTCTGTCAGTTGCTGTCCACTGCGATCGGAGTTCTGAAAGTGATCGGTCACCCTATGCCGAGCGAGTCTTACCAACGCCTCTTGCCGCCAACGCTGCTGGAGGGTGTGCAGGCGCTGCATTTGGAGGCAACCCTTCAGGAGTTGCAGTGCTACAGCTTTCAGGTTGATCTGACCTGTCTGGGCGCGGAGTTGGCACAGGTCTTTGAGCGTCACCCGTTGTTGCCAGGGGCAGTGCTGGTGGAGCAGGGGCAATTTGTAGGAATGCTGTCTCGCCGTCGCTTGCTGGAGCATTTGATTCGTCCACATGGGACGGAGTTTTTTCTGAAGGAATCGTTGCAGGTGTTGTATAGCTACGCGCGCAGTGATTTGCTGGTGCTAGCAGGGACAACGCCGATCGTGGTGGCAGCACAGCAGGCATTACGACGATCGCCTGAATTACAAGGTGAACCGATCGTGGTTCAAGTGGCTCCCCAGACCTATCATCTGCTGGACATTCACACCCTTAATATTGCCTATTGGCAGATTCGCGGCATTGAGACCCAGGTACGGTACGAACGCACTCAGGCACAACTGATCCAAACCGACAAGATGGCAAGTCTGGGGCGCTTGGTAGACGGCATCGCCCACGAGATTCTCGATCCAGTGAGCTTTATTTGGGGAAATCTGAGTCACGTTTCTGCCTATAGTGACAGTCTTCTACAACTGTTAGGCGCTTACGAAGCGCATTCAGGGAGTCTTCCTCACGAACTTGCGCGACTGCGAGAGGAGCTGGAAATCGATTATCTTCAGCAGGATTTACCCTGCACGATCGACAGTATTCGTACAGGCGCAGAGCGTCTCTCGAAGTTAGCTAGCAGCCTGCAAAACTTCTGCCACATTGATGAGGTTTATCCGAAGCCAGCCAACTTACATGAATTGATCGATGGCATTTTGCTGTTGCTCAAAAGTCGCCTCACCAGCGAAATTCGGGTGGTGAAGCACTACGGACACCTACCACCGGTGCTGTGCTTTGCGGGGCAGCTCCACCAGGTTTTCATGAATATTTTGAGCCATGCTGTAGATGCCTTGATCGATCAAGCCGTGAGTCGGCAGCTAGAGCAAGACTTCAATGCTAGACAGCACCTGATGTCTTCCATTGCTGAGCCGACGATCGTCATCACGACCGAAATTCGCACGACGATCGTGGGTGGTAAACCCTCTCGCTGGGTGGCAATTTGCATTGCGGATAACGGTCCTGGTTTAGCATCTGAAGATTTAGCGCGCATTTTGGAGTCGTTTTCGGTGAAAAAGCGGGCAGAGAAAGAAACCAGCTTGGCTGTGAGCTACCAGATTATTACAGCCAAGCATGGGGGTGAATTTAAGCTGCGATCGCACCATGCAGCCTCCGAAACGTCGCCGAAGGCTACTGATATCCTGTCGCGCAGTCTGCTTTCAGATGCACTGACCGAGCAGGATTTTGCCACTGGGACAGAATTTGCGCTCTTGCTGCCTCTGGTTTAATTCATCAAGGCAAAATGGTAGCTTAAGATACTTTTTATTATCTTTATATATGCGTCGAATTTCTACGGAATAATACAGGTATGTGCAAACACATCCAAATATCCTTAAGTAGAGGCAACTCATGCAAGAACTTCAAGGTACGGTTCCAATCTTTAAGACAGCCCAGGAACTCGATCGCGCTGTCCGGAACTATCAAGTCAGCGATTTGAAGGGATTTGAGCTGTTTCGCCAGTGGCTTGCAATTCGCAATGCTTCTCTAGCGCAACCTGGTGTTGAGTCAGCAAGCGATCGTGTTCCCGGTGATGATAGCTATTAACAAGTGGACTTACGCCAAGATCCCCGACTTCTACAAGAGCGCGGGCTTTGATGGCTAAGCTTCCATCAGAAGTCGGGGATCTAAACCCCTTGTACGTCAGTTCTAAACAAGTCAGAACTGACGCAAACCTCGGAGGTTTTAATCAGCATCAAGCGGGTCACCAAGGCAGTCGCTTAAACTCCGAGGGTTTGGTTCCTGTACTATCTAGCGCTCATTTCTAGCATCCGTTGAATGGGCTTGAGTGCTGCCTGTTGGGTTGCTTCGGGTAGCGTGATTTCGGGTGTCCGGTGCTTCATGCAGAGATAGAGTTTTTCTAATGTATTCAAGCGCATGTGTGGGCACTCGTTACAGGCGCAGTTATTCAGCGGAGGAGCGGGAATAAACTGCTTGTGAGGAGCCACTTTTGCCATTTGGTGAATGATGCCAGCTTCCGTTGCCACAATGAAGCGTTGGCTGGAACTTTGCTGAATGTAGTTGAGTAGAGCAGTTGTAGAGCCGATGTAGCTGGCATGTCGCAAGACAGCAGGTTCGCATTCGGGATGAGCGATCGTCTCCGCTTGTGGATGCTGAATCTGTAACTGCACCATCTTTTTTTCCGAAAAGGTTTCATGCACCATGCAGCTTCCCTGCCACAGCACCATGTCACGTCCGGTTTGTGCCATCACATACTTGCCCAGGTTGCGATCGGGTGCGAAGATAATTGGTCGATCGGCAGGAATTTGATTCACGAGCTTGACTGCATTCGCGCTGGTGCAAATGATATCGCTCATCGCTTTGATGTCAGCCGTGCAGTTTATGTAAGAAATTACCAAATGATCGGGGTGTTTTGCTTTGAACGCAGCAAACGCATCGGGCGGGCAGCTATCTGCCAGAGAACAGCCTGCATCTAAATCCGGCAGCAGCACCAGCTTGTTTGGGTTGAGAATTTTTGCTGTTTCTGCCATGAAATGCACTCCAGCAAAGACAATCACATCAGCATCAGTTTTCGCTGCCTCTTGCGACAAGCCAAGTGAATCACCCAGATAGTCGGCAATGTCTTGAATATCAGCATCTTGATAGTAGTGCGCCAGGATGACAGCGTTGAGTTCCCGCTTCAGATCCGCGATCGCTCCAAACAAATCGCTCGGCAGTTCAGTCTTGGGAGGAAGAAGAGTACTTGTAAACACAGCAGCAACCAGTGAGCGTGCAATCAACTCCTTAATTATAGTTTTATCTACCAAAATCGGCAAATGTCTTCTGTGTTTTCTCACCAAAACAGGTTGTTAAGAGGTAGAGGGAGAAGTTTTGAGTTTTAGCCTTTAGCCTTTAGCCTTTAGCCTTTAGCCTTTGCCCAACTCCTGACGCTCTTTAAGCAAAGCCGCCAGTTTCCGTCGCATGACAATTCCTGGTTTATCTGTTGCCATGTGCTGTTCTACGCTGATGCTCAAAGGTACGTCGTAGTCCGTGCCTTCTAAAATGACGCGATCTTCAAGGGTGACGGCACGATCGAATGCCACTATACTCTCAGCCGTTACAACCTCTTCGGTATCGTTTCGTAAGCAGAATTGGACGATTTGGGAGGAGCGATCGTCGATTGGTGTCGCAGCCGTAAAAATCAGATGCACTAAACCATTAGGATAAGTAATCTTAAGCGTGCGGATAAACGGCATAAACCAGGTGCCTTCGCTAATTCGCACGGTTCTGCCTGTTTCCATCTGCAAGTTTTGCTTTTGTACCTCACTGTTGAACACAGGCAGCACATAGCGCATTCGCAGCCCAAACTTGGTTTCTTCAAAGTCATCAGGCTGTGGTGGAACGGGTTCCTGCTCTACGCCGAACGTCTTGGCGTGAACGAAGTGCGGATGGGCATTATCGAACGAGTTTTCCATCAGGCGCAGTCCCGCACAGTGCCACGTTTCGTAGAATTCGGGAATCTGGCGGAACTGAGGATCGGCTGCTTCCGGCAGGTCAGGAATGTCCGTAAGCGGCTCACCCAGGCAAACCCACACGTACCCGTAGCGTTCCTGACAGCGATACGCATTGACTCGATACGCTTTGGGAATCGCTCCATTGGTAAGCTGCGGTACGTTAATGCAGATTCCTTCTGCACTGAAAGACCAGCCGTGATACGGGCAGCGAATGGCACCATCAACCACTGCACCCTTGGATAACTTTGCAGAACGGTGACAGCAGCGATCGCGCACAGCCGCTGGGTTTCCAGCGTGATCCAACCACACTGCCAGGTTTTCACCTAAGAGTTGAAACGGCTGTGGACCCGCTACTAGCTGGGCGATAGGCATAACAGGATACCAAAAACACTTGAGAATAGGCTGTTGCGTGACAAGCATGGGGAGCTAATGGCAGATGGGCACAACTAAGAAGTTTGTAAGCAAGTGCTGAGGGCAGAGCTTGTTGAAACCGCTGGCGAAGCACTGACAGAATTTTTGCGTAGCTACAGTGCGATCGCTGTAGCACTAGACACGCTCTGGTGGAGCGATCGTTGCCACAGACAGAGATTCACAACCTTCTGCTCAAAGTCATCCTTTTGGCTCGTATAGCTCACTTCTCCAGGTAGAGTGGCTTTGCTTCAGCAAAAGACTAATTTGGTTAAAGCTAATGGAAAGTGAACAAAAAGTTGGGTGCCGATTGACCGTTAGACTTCGTTTTCCTGAGTCTTTAACAAGTTTTGTTCACGCTAAAAATGTCCTTTTAAGATGAGTTCAACGAAAGAAAATGTCAAACTTTAATCCTGATCCCGTAGATCCCAACCGCGTTAAAGCCAGCCGTGATGTTGCACAAGACAACCAGGCAATTCGTGAGCAGAACATCACGATGCGAGAGCAAAACCGCGCCATTCGTGAAAACGATAGTGCTGCTACAGGCTTGATGCTCGGCGTTTTGATGTTAGGGCTTGCTGCATTAGGTTTCGGTACGTACTTCCTGACACAACGCCCTACACCTGTGCAAACGCGCATCATTGAACGAGAGAAAACAACCGTACCCGCGTCACCGTCTACCGTTCCCAATGTCGCTCCCGATGTGAACGTCACAGTGCCGAACCCTGCGCCACCAAATGTAAATATTGTGGTTCCTGAGCCTGCGCCTAGCGTAGCGCCGCCAGTAGCACCCTCAGTAGCGCCAACATCTGCCCCTTCTGACGTTTCACCGCAAACCGCTCCCGCTAACCCATAAATTGTGAGCGACCGAAACAGTTTTGCGGTCTACTCTGGGGCTTCATCTGCAATTTTTAAAGCTGTTGACCATCTCGTCTCGCGGGGTGGTCAATTTTTTGCACCCAAGATTGCGAACGACTGGATTGGCTATGCTACTCTTTCGTCATTAGTTGTTTTTCCCATGATTGTGTATGGGATGGCTCAAGAAATTACCGTTCCTGCTTCTATACCTGCCGCTGTCAAGCAGTGTTTGTGCTGCGATCGCAACCGAGATCGCGATCGCAGCACCTGATCGGGAGCATTGCCACCCAGCTCAATCTATAGCGAGAAACACGCTACCTGATTTCAATGCCACAGCGATACCGCGCCCGCTGACTGCCGCTACCCTTAGCTTTAATAGTGAGCAATTTGATCGGCAGCTACAGCGTTATCTTCGTTTTGTGGCGCAAGCAGGACCGCCAGATATCCTCATTGTTGGCAGTTCACGAGCGTTACAGGGTATTGACCCGATCGTCCTGCAACAGACCCTCAGCAGCCGAGGCTATTCAAAACTACGTATTTTTAACGTTGGGATCAATGGCGCTACGGCGCAGTTAGTTGACTTACTTTTGCGTCAGATCCTCACACTTAACCAGTTACCACGCTTGATTGTCTGGGGTGACGGTGCCAGAGCGTTTAATAGCGGTCGGATCGACATTACGTATAACCGTGCGATCGCCTCTCAAGGCTATCAACTGCTAGGTTTTGGCATTCGTCCAACGTTGCTCACAGAGTCATTGCCAATGGTGCAACCCTGCGCGGCATTCTCACTCAAACTGTCTGCTTACAAATCTACTCACCAACCAAAGTCTTTTAATGTTGTGCCATTGCTTGATCCAGCGTTGAGACAGCCCCAACTGTGTTGGGCAGCGCTCAAAATGCTACTTGCGCCTGAGCCATTAGCGAAGCCAGAGACTCTACCGTCTGCTGAACTTCAGGACACAACAGGTTTTCAGTCGGTATCAGACCAATTCAAGCCGAACCAGTATTTTCAACGGTACCCTCAAGTTCGAGGCAAATATGATGCTGATTACCGCGACTTTACTCTTGAGGGGAAGCAAACAGAGGCGTTCGCTAACGTTGTGAAATTTGCGAAGACGCGACAGATTCCGGTCGTCTTTGTGAATCTGCCCCTCACGCAAATCTACTTAGACGAAACGCGTACAGTGAATGAAACGCAATTTCGGGTCTATCTACAGCGCTTCGCTCGATCGCACGCGCTGAGCGTACATGACCTTAGCCAACGCTGGCTCAACCAAAACGATTACTTTACAGACCCCAGCCACCTAAATCGCTTTGGCGCAGCGGCAGTCGCTACCGAACTGGGCAAAGCGCTAGTTCTTCCTAGAATGCGCCCTCTCTGGCTCAAGTGACGTGTTTTCTACGTAAAAGCTCTGAATATGAGTGCGGATTACGTTCAAATTGCAAAGAGAAAAATGTTGTAACTTTATAGTATTCGGCAGTAGTTATAAAGATTGAGCAAACGTGTTGGAATAGGCTGTGCAATGCCGTGTGGGATTACGTATGTTTGTGGAAGGCAAAGTGAACCCTAGTAAAGCCAACTACGAACGTGATTACTACTTCTGACATCCCAACTGCTCTCCATATCGCCTTGGCTGAGCGCGCTAAAAAAGCGGGTCAGGCTACCAACGTTCCTCCTCAGGAAGATACTCGTACCGTTCACCCGTCTGTTACCAGTAAAGCCAAACGATGCATCGACATCGTTGGTGCTCTGGTCGGGCTGTCGATTACGGCTATGGTGGCAATTCCAGTGGCGATCGCCGTTCGCTTTGATAACCCCGGTCCAATTTTTTACAGCCAAATTCGCTGTGGACTGAAAGGAAAAACCTTCCGCATCTGGAAGTTTCGGTCAATGGTGATGGATGCTGACAAACTGAAGCATCTCGTCAACAACGAAGCAAAAGGTGGCATCTTCAAGAACAAGAACGATCCTCGCATCACGCGGGTAGGTCGTTTCCTTCGCCGTACCAGCCTTGATGAGCTGCCTCAATTCTGGAATGTACTGATGGGAGAAATGAGCCTGGTTGGTACTCGTCCACCGACAGTCGATGAAGTCATTCGTTACCAAAAGCATCACTGGGAGCGTCTCAACGTCAAGCCTGGTATTACGGGTGAGTGGCAGGCAAACGGACGATCGACCGTCATTGACTTTGAGGACATCGTTAAAATGGATGTCGAGTACCAGCGCAAGTGGTCGACCACCTACGATTTGTATCTGATTGCCAAAACAATCCTCGTCGTACTCGATAAAAAGGGTGCGTGTTAGAGAGCGCAAGACTGGCTAGAGCACTCAATGGCTCAGTCGATACGGTATCCATTGTCAGGCTATGCTACTGCCACGTCTTCACAGCACGGTTATGCGTTTGGGGTATCTATTAGGTTATTCAACTGCCATTTCTCTTGAAAAGTAATTTCTCCTGAGAACATAGAACATTGGGACAGTCTCTAAAAGGCTGTCCTATTTTTTTAGGCGCTGCGGTTTAAACTGTGGACTGAGAGTTAAAGCTTGAGTCAACATGAATTTGCCAACCTGGATTACAGCCTCTCGTTTGCTGGCAGTCCCTCTGATACTTTACGGTTTACACGCTCCAACGACGATGCAGCGCTGGATTGTGTTGGTTGTATTTTTAGCCGCCGCAGGCACCGATTGGTTAGACGGCTACCTGGCTCGTAAGCTCAACCAGGTAACAGAACTGGGCAAATTCCTCGATCCATTGGTGGATAAGCTTTTGGTGTTAGCACCGCTGGTCGCGCTGGTAGAACTGGATCAGGTGCCTGCCTGGGGTGTGTTTTTGATTCTGGCACGGGAGTTGACGATCGCAGGTTGGCGAGTCAATCCCAGCCTTCAGGGCAGTACGGCAATCCAGGGCGCAAATCTGTGGGGCAAACTGAAAACGGTGAGCCAAATTGCGGCGATCGCTCTTCTGATCGCGCCACTTGGTGGAAGTTGGCAGCAGGTTGCGATCGTTGCCTTCTGGATAGCCGTGACGCTGACCTGGCTTTCAGGTGCGATCTACCTGTTGCCCCCAAGACATCAGCCGGAATCAGACAATGCTCCATCGGCGTGAATAGCGCACAAAGGATGTTTGAAAATCTAGACGGGCGATTTGGCAGGAGCAAAGTCACCACCAAGCCTTTCTAGACTGCTCAAACATCCTCTCAACCAAGGCTCATTCTTACTGAGCAGTGCAAACTAAGCCAAACACGTAGTTTTGAATCGTAGTTTTGAAGTCAGGGTCGCCATTAGCGGGTTTTGTTGAAAGCGCTAGCGTCACTGGATTGCTCACTTGCCCTCGTCTAAAGAGGCTGCCAATGTCTCGCCGGAAGAGTTCTGCTGCGGGCAATTGACCCGTTACAGTAGTGGGATCGCCATTGGTTAAGGTTGTAATTTCGAGATCATGAAAGTTCTCGAAGTTAGCAAAATCATTCCAAAGGCTAGTTGCCGCTAATGTGTCCCAAAAGAACAGTGTGTCGAAGACAAAAACGCCTGGAGCGGGACTGTTAGCGAATTGCAACGTTTGGATAAATTGGGCGGGCGCTGTTGCACACTGGGACGGATTGTTCTTGAGGCGATCGCCAAAGCCTTGCAGTCGTGCAGAATCGGTTGCATTTAAAGGCACGATCGACACAGGAATGCTCGAATTTAAGACTTTTGCCATCGCGGGTGCATCAATCCAGAAATTGAACTCAGCGTTGTTGAGCGAGTTAAACGCTTTTTTCTGTTCGCCAGTCTGAATCGCTTCAAAATTTGTGCCAGGGAACGGGAGATGGTGCATCCCAAAAATGTGCTCACCTGCCTGGAAATAGATATTACCAGCCGTCCAGGTGGGGAACGGTTCATTCAAGCGGTAATTGCCATTGGCATCAAAGTTGTCAGCCTTGTTTGTGTCCCACGCACCACCCATGAAGCGCGTTGAAATAACTGATTTCAAGTCAGAGAGTTTAGTTTTACGAGGGCAACCATATGCTTTAGGGTTGCGCTCAATTTTGATGTAGGCTCTCGCTAAGTTTGTTACAGGACCAACCGAAAGAATGGTGAGCGGTTTTTGACTGCGATAAGCGTCACACATGGACTCTGCAATAAAGTCAGGAGCCTTCTTTTTGGGACGAATCAGCTTTAACTCTGGCAGCTTAAATGTGTTGAGAGCGTCTTGCACTTTGGGTAAGACATACCTCAGCGTTTCATCACGGAAGGGTCGGTTAAACTCATTCCAGCAAACAATATCACGTTCAGAAAAGACAAATTCTTTATGAAAAAGACAGGGTTCTAGCGCGGGTTTACCAGCCAGCGGAAGCTGTACTCGAACGGGCGTGAACTCCGTGCCAGGAATCGGTTTGCCAAACTCATCCGTTTCATTGGGCACAGAGATTGTGGTTGCCCTGACATCACACCCAGAATAAATTTTCGCATTACTGTATTGAGCAACCGATAGAATCTTCTGCGTAATGCCATCGATCGTTCCTTCAGCCACGCTGAACTGTCCTAAAAGAGCTTGCTTTAAGTCTGGATAACCGTTGGAATTGTTACAGTAGGATTCACCATTGGGTGCTGTAGTGACCCCAATCAGCTTCACCGGAGGCGCTTTTCCCTGCGAGGCAAGCGCTACCACCAAGACGGCATAGTAATCTTCAAAGCCTCCATCGTGATCGAGAATGACACGAATGGGATCGGCGGCAGCGGCAGCAGGCGGCAGCCAAACAACGCCCGTAATGCCTGTGAGTAACAAGCTGGAAAGGAAACATTTAAGGTTAAAGCGAAACATGGTTCTCATCACGGTGCTGGATAGATGGTTTCGAGATCGCTTTGCACAGTCGATGATGGTTGCTACAGCCGCACTCAATGCAGAACGATTGAAGCTAAAGTTTGCAGCCGATCGAGAGCAAACGCTTGGCTGAGCGATCGTTGGAGCAAAATCTCTTTCTAGCAAAAGGTTTGAATGAGAGGAGGGTAGCACACCGTCATTTCAGGCAACAGTCAACGCTCATTTTCCAGGAGATACGCAATAAATTCAGACGTTTAAAGAACGTTTTCGCAATTTCTACGGCTATTGAGCCATTTTCATGTGTTTGGCTTCCACTTCCTACTCCCCGTCCTCCAGCGTTCTACATACCTGGAAATTGCTAGGTTGCTGAGCCATCAAGAGTCTGCACCAAGTTTGCTGGCAGGCAAGACGCGACGGATTTCGGCGATCGTGGTGATGCCTGTCGTTACTTTAGCGATCGCAGCTTTGCGGAACGAATCAAACTGGCTCTCGTTTAAGTAATTCGTTAACTCCGTCAGTGACCCTTCGTAGATTAACTGGCGGATTGCAGCATCCACATGTAAGAGTTCGATCATGGCTTCCCGCCCTAAGTAGCCGGAGTGGAAGCAATGGGAGCATCCTCTTCCGTGCCGCCAGTTTTGTGGGCTTGCCTCTGCCAGACTTAGACTCAGCGTTTGTAAATCTGCCTCGGTTGGCGTGTAAGGTTCAGCACAATGCGGGCAAACGCGTCGTACCAGACGTTGAGCGACGACTCCCAGCAGCGCATCACTAATTAAGCCAGGATCGGGTCCGATATCTCTGAGTCGTGGAATGGCACCGATCGCATCATTCGTGTGCAGGGTTGTGAGCACCAAATGTCCTGTTAAAGCAGCCCTCACAGCGGTTTCTGCCGTCTCACCATCCCGAATTTCGCCTACCATAATAATGTCCGGGTCTTGCCGCAAGATTGCCCGTAGCCCTGCCGGAAAGGTCATGCCAGCCGTTTCATTGACCTGCGTTTGTGTGATGGAGGGGAGGATATATTCAACTGGATCTTCAACAGTGACAACGTTGACGTGCTCGGTGGCGATCGCTTGCAAGCTGGTGTACAGCGTACTGGTTTTTCCAGAGCCTGTCGGACCTGTGAAAATAATCATGCCCTGGGGTTGCTTCAGCCAGCCTTGATAGAGTGCCAGAGCTTTTCCGGTGAAGCCCAGTTCATCCACTTGGGAGAATGGATTTTGCCGGGGTAGCAGGCGAATCACGGCTTTTTCACCGCCCACACAGGGCAGCGTGCTCACCCGCAAATCCAAGTCCAGGTTCGCGGCTGTTGTAGAGGTATATTGTTCACTAATACGGGCATCTTGAGGGCGACGGCTCTCGGAAATGTCCATGTCTGCCATGACTTTGAGCGCGACGATCGTCCGCCGACTCACCGCCAACGGCAGCATGGTTACATCGCGCAAAATGCCGTCAATGCGGTAGCGTACCCGTAAGCCTTCAGTCGTCGGTTCAAGGTGGATATCGCTAACACGATTGCGAACGGCACTGGCAAGCAGTACTTTGATCTGAGCGATTTGGTTGTCGGCTTGCGACAGGTGATATTCTGCTGCTTCGCTGATGTTTTCTGGCTCCAGTGTTTCCGTGAGAGGCGCGATCGCCACAGCCGTTTGGTTTTTTCCAAGGCTCTCTGCAATTTGTCTTCCTGTAAGCGTGTCAAAACTAGCCGCACTTGCTTCTCCAACGCGTGTCCGCTGTGGTTTGGCTGTAGGTCGCAACGGTCTGGCTTGCGGCTTGCGACTCTGGTTTTTGAAGCGCGATCGCTGGTCGATCGCCACCTTCAGCAATGGTACCTGGAGAAACAACACCCAAAAAAGATACAGATATTTTTGCGCCAACAGATGTTGGAGCAGCGCTTCTAAGGGTGAAGTCTGCGGCTTGACAGTTGGAGCTTTGAAGCTGAAGTCTGCAACTGGAGGCGGCGACGTTTGAGCTACCGGAACGGACGGGCGCAGCTTGATGGTTCGCTGGATTGGCTGTGGTTGGGTCAGCCGTGGCTGGGTTGATGGCGGTTTGAGTGACGCAACGGTCTGTTGAGACTGCGACTGTTGAGACTGCGACTGTTGAGACTGCGACTGTTGAGATTGCGATCGTGGCTTGAGTTTAGCGGTGACGCTTCCTTTCTTTACTCGCTGCGGTTGGCGGTTTTCAGGCAGCTTTGGAACAGGTAGAAGGCTGGCATCGCTATCTGGCGTTTGGTTTGGGGCAACTCTGGTTGGCTGCGGCGTTGGTAGTGGATTGGTCGGTACCGCTGTTGCAGGCGGTCGCGCAGTCGGTGTTGTCGATGAAGGGAATCGCGTTGACGGAATGGTCGATCGAGGAGTGGGAATCGTCGCTGATTCATCCTCATCATCAGCTAAATCGGGAGCGATCGCCGCTGATGATGGCGGAGCGGAACGTACCGTTGGATTAGGTTGGGTGGTTTTACGAGCAGGTTGGTTTGGTTTTTTGCCGCACAGTCGCGCTAAATCTTGAGTGCTACGTCCTTCAATGCGGAGATAGCAAGTGGAATCGTAGTCATTCGTTTCCTGAGCTGTGGCATGAGAAACAAGAGATGACAGCACTGTCGAAACAGCAACGGTTGTGACAGCAATAAATCCAAGTGATTTCAGCATAATGCTGTAGAGGTCAAGAGCGATTAACTGTTTGCCGTATCAATACGCACGTCGGGGCTAATACCGCTAAAGCACAGCTTACCAAGCCGACGTTAAATTCAACTGAATCATGACCATTTTTTTAGCGCTGGCACCAGGCTAATTGCTCAATAGTCTACTTCCAGTGCTCTGGAGAATAAAGTCATATCCACCTTAAAGGTGCTTGTAGCTGTTCTTGACGCAGAAGAATGCCTCCACCCCATATTTATAGAGGTTGCCAACCAAGTGAAGTATAGTCGCGAAGAGGCAGAGGGCAGAGGGCAGAGGGCAGAAGGCAGAGGGCAGAAGGCAGAGGGCAGAGGGCAGAGGGCAGTTTTCCTTCCGCCTCCTGCCTTTTGCCTCAAAACCTGAGAACTCGTACCGCACTCAAACGAAGACCGCTCTAGTGCCACCAGAACGTATTTTCCAAAGACCAGGCAATGACATGGCTAAGGATCGTGGATTAAATCATCTGTGTAGGTTGGGTTGAGCTTGGCGAAACCCAACATCTATGAGCTTTGGGTTTCGTGCCTCAACCTAACCTGCAAAAGTCGATGTTATTTAATTCTCATTCCTAAAGTTTGATGGTATCGCCCTCCTCTATCTCAACTTGCTCTCAAGAGACGTGCCTAGATCACTCTGTAAGAGCGATCCGCACTTACGTAACGTCACTGGGATTTACATTAACTTTACTCATGGATTAATTTCTTCAAGTGATGAAGAAGCTCACGCCCCATCAGTAGCATTACTGGTTTGAGAACGCTAACTTGAGGTCATGAAACGGTTTGTTGTGCAGAGATCTACCCATCGCCTTAGCTTAGAAGCTCATTGTCACATCAAATACTAGAGGTTACCTAGAATGTCAGTCTCTTCACCGAAAAACCCAGTGTTACCTGCTACTGTGCTTGCTGGTGCAGTGTTCTCCTCACTTACGGTGCCTCTAGCTGTTTTTGGTTCAGGACCCGTTGATATTCAGTTGAACCAGGAGCCTGTGTTCTCTGGAACTGTGAAGGATTTCGCAGCGCCTTACGTAGGAGTCGTCGGCATTCTCAGCATCGGGGCAGGTGTTGCAGGTGTTGCGATCGCTGGCTGGCAACAGTCTTCCCGTAAATCTGGGCAAGTAGAAGCGAAGCTCTCCAATCTACAGCGGAAATTAGAGGAAAAAGAGTCGCAGCTAGAAGCGGCAATGCTAGCAGAACATCGGCTAGAAGCATCTGGGCTGGACTTCTTTCTTCAAGATGAAACGCGACCGAATGCAGCACCGCACACGACTGCAACAACGTCTCGGTCAGGCGTGGCGAACACTAAAGCACCGATTGCTGATACTCGCGTCAGTCACGCTCAGTCCATTCAGCCTGTTCTCGACGCGGAGCCAACCCAAGCTGCGGTACAGTCAGTGGTTTCCACGCTGGCAGCCGCCCAAGCCTTTTTGAGCTTTACTCGCTCCAATGGTTCAGCGCAAGCTAGTTACGACAGTCGATCGATGACGCAAGAATTGCCCACTGCTAACACTAGCCTGCAAGAACTGCAAAATCAGCTTCAGCTAATTATGTCTCAGGTGGAAACACTTCGCAGTTCTCTAGAGGCTGATGTCAAAGCGCCTGCTAAGCACTCTCAGCAGCCAGCCCATGCCACTAACATCCAAGAGCATCTACATCATCGACCTGTAGCCAAGCCACAGTGGGTGATGCAACCAATGGCATCCTGAGCGACTGGAAGACTGCTAGCCTGTCTAAAGTTGGGGTTAAAATTGGGAGCTAAGGGTCAGGTAACAGGCTCTTCTGGCTGGGAGCATGTCACCTTTGCGCCCTCACCCTTAAATCCCTCTCCCCAGGGAGAGGGACTTTGAATCCTTGCTCCCTTCTCCTGGGGGAGAAGGGTTGGGGATGAGGGCAGAATCTAGCACTTGCGAAAGTGACATGCTCCCCTTCTGGCTCCCAATGCCATTTCACTTTTTCTAAAGCGCTGTTATCCAGTCAAATTGCTGTCGGAACACGTCAAATAGCATTCGCCTTCCATATGTAGAAATGTGGCACTCGGTTTAACAATGCATGGAATTGCTGTTAAACTACTGATTGAATTTGGCGCTTTACTTCAGTTTTGATTGATATGTTTTTGAGTTAATGAAAGAACGGGAGGTTTGCGCCGCTAAAGTATCGCTCAATGCTTGAATTATCTTGCTAATAAGTTAGATAAGTTTTATTTTTACCGAATGTAGCTAAAAGCTATATTCGGCATTTCTGTTGATTCTATCCAATTGCGGATTACTAACGCAGACGCTGCGAGAATGATAGCGGTGCAGTGGATTGTTTCTCCTTCAATTCTGGCAGTTTGACTGCCGTGGCGTTGATTGGTGCGCTACTCAATTCCGATCGCGTACTCTGATCTCTATCGAAAGTATTAGCATCCAATGCTGTCGATGTAGCTTTGCTGATGGGTGGGGTTACTGTTAGCGTCTGTTTTGCCTGGAGATACCATTGCCCATCAGTCGTGAAGCGGATATTGGCTCCTTCCAATTTCTTACCCTGGTTGTCCAGTGGTTGTGAAAGTGCTTTGGGTTGGCTGGAAGAGTCGATCGCGGCGACAAAAACTACATCAGTACTAGGTTGCAGCCGCTGGATTTGAGCCTGATTCACTTGCCAAGCTTCTTGATTTTGACCGTCAGGCGTACTTTGCCAGAGCTTGAGCGTTGCTTGCCATTTGCCCTGCGTCACCACAACTGCTTGACGGTCTAGGATGACGTAGTTTGTAGTGTCGTCTGTACTAATAGGCTGAACGGATGATGTGAACGGACGGATACCTTGAACGACGATGCGGCTTTGATCAGACACGTTAGTTTGACCGGAAATGACGTAAACGCCAGGACGATCGGCTGGATCAACTTTCATACTTAGCTCGGCTGGGAACGATCGCTCTCTGGTACAGCCAACGCTAAATAGCAGTAGCGAAACGCTTAGGGCTTTGATAGTACGCTGAAAAGAATCGTCCAGGCTTAGCACACGTGGCGATAAAACGTTAAACATTACACTTCCTTTGATTTCAATTGTCACCGCAGACGTTATGGTTTGGTCTTGATTACAAAGAACAAAACTTTTAGCATTTCTCCGGAGCTTATTTAATTGAGCGCGTAAAGAATGGAGAAGCTAAGCACAGCGTATCCAACGTTTAGCATCGTCTTCATCTGCTCTAGTTGAAGCGTGAACGTTAGAGATAGTTCGGGAAACAATCCAAGCATTTCTTAGCTACAAAGCCAGGAGTGAGTGCGCGTACTCACGCTTCAAAATAAGTTTCAGACTGCATTCAGGGTTGCCTCATTGAACGGATAGCTTTGTTAACGGCTCTTGTTGCTAGAGCTACGGCTACCCATTTAAGAGAGCGAGATTTAGCGTTTAGTTAATTGTGGTGTGAATCGAATGACTCTTGAGCCGCGGTCTACTGTCTCCACTTTTATGCCACCCTGGAAGGCTGGGTTAACTGGGTCACTATCTTTAACTGCGTTTTTAGCGGTAGGGGTGGCACCAGTGAAACCAGCACCTCTGCACGATCGCGCGGACTCATCGCCCCAGCAGGTGATGGCTGACGAACAAGCCAAGCTGGCGGATGCGCGGGCAAGTCGCCAGGAAGCGTTACAGCCTCCCGCCTCTGCGATCGCAGCCAAGTCGATCGCGCCGCCCCAGTCTCTACCGTCGATGGAATCCTCCCGGTCTGGCTATACCAATGAAGATGAACTGATTCAACAGATGGCTGGCGCGACGAATCGGGCAAGACCAGCCAGAACGAACTCAGCTAGAACGAATTCAACCAGAGCCAAACTGCCTGCGTTTTCGCCACCGTCCGTTGCCGCAACGGTAACGAAGCAGTCTGCTCCACCCGCTAGAGTGGCGAAGCAGAAGGCTCCATTTTTGATTACGGTAGGAACCAATTCTGATTTGGGGCTGGGCTTATTGGCACCGTCACCGAGTAGTTGTGGTGCAGCCTGCGGTGGCTCTCCGCTGCTAGTGCCATCGTTGCCTCGGATTAGTTCACGCACACTAGCGCAATCAACACCGCCACCGCCCTACTCGACGCTGCCTACGCCCGGTTTTCTGGATGGAGTGATGCCCACTGGCTCAACGACCAATGGGACGACCAGTGAACCGTTGCTCTTGCCGACCAGCAGCCCAGCCACGATTCAGCCCCCGGCGTTTAGGACGCAGCCTGCGACGGTGCCACAGCCGCGACGGACGCTACTTCGCACCACGGCACTCAGCGACCCGTCGATCAAACTACAAGGGGTTTATCTTTACCAGGGCGATCAATCATCCGCGCGGGCACGTTTATCGATTTCGTATCCGCTCACGCCCCATCTCCTGTTTGGCGCGACCTTTGACTTGACGGATGGCAACGCGTTTGCCGATTCGCAGGCGCAAGGCTTTAGCGTGAACGAGCTGTACTTCGCGGCTTCGCTACCAGAGCTGCCCAATCTACGTTTGGTGGTCGGGCAACTGGATTTGACCTCTTATTTCGATCGCAACAGCTTTGCGAAAGACGGCGCGACTCATTTCTTTAACCCAGTGTTTCAGACGAATCCGGCTCTCAGCGCAACGGGCATTTCGTCGCGTCCAGCGGCACTGATCAACTGGACGTTGACGGACAACATTGAGGCAAAGGCAGCGGTCTTCTCCTCATCGCGCAACTTGGGTGATTTTAGTCTGGATGGGTTCGCGGGTGAAATTGGTGTCCGCTACGGCAATGCGGTTATCCGAGGTACCTACGTCACCGATCGCGACGCTGGTACACGGGATGGCTTCCAGGAAATCTTTCAGGTTGCCCGTGGTAATGGCGTGACGGGCTTTTTGAAGGGCGATCGCGAAGAATCGTATGGATTAAACGGTGAGTTTTTCATTCCAAACCTGAAATTGGGCTTATTCGCCCGCTATGGACGGTACAACAACGTTGCGATTAACCGCAGCGCGGAGACGTACAGCCTGGGATTCAACTTTCTAGATGTCTTTGCACCCGACGATCGCCTTGGGTTGGCATACGGTCGCGGTCTTTCCAACGGGTCGCTGCGGCAACAAGCAGATGCCAAAAATCCCGACGTTCTGGAGCTTTTCTACGATTTTCGTCTTCTGCCTAACTTGAGATTGGGCTTCTCGCTTCAGGAGCGCAATGCATTCTCGGAAATCATTGCGGGTGTGCGGGTGAAAACCGAGTTTGATGTTACGCCCAGAGGCAAAGTGGCTCAGTAACTCTGACCAAAACAGTACCGATCGTAATAGCAATACTGGTAGAACCGATGAATCAGGGCAAGCGAACGAAAACATTAATCAGTGCCGTCTGTCTCAGCGGATTGCTCACAGGCGTACCCTTTGTACAACCATTAGGGATGTCGATCGCCTACGCTCAGGAAGCCGTTCCAGCAGCCGTGCGGCAGGGCTTTACGCTGTTGGGGCAGGGGTTAGTCGCCGATGCGATCGCCACGTTTCGGAGTGCGGTGCGGCAGTACCCTGGCTCGATTGAGGCAAAGCTAGGGCTGGCGATCGCCTACCGTCGTGCTGGGCGCGATGCCGACGCATGGCAAACCTATCAGCAAGTGCTGGCACAGGAACCCAACAATCTACTGGCGCTCAAAACGGTCGGTATTCTCGGTGGGTTTCGTCCAGAGTGGCAGCAAAAGGGCATTGATGCACTGACGACGCTGCTTACCCTCAACCCGAATGATCTCGATGCTCGCGCGCAGCGTGCCCTTTTGTATGGCTATCAAGGGCAATTCGCTTCTGCGCTGACGGACTATGAGCTAGTGCTACAGCAAAACCCAACGCCAGAGGTACTGCTGGGTGCTGCTCAGGTCTACACCTACAGCGGCAACTACGCTCAGGGCTTAGCGTTGTTTAATCGCTATCAGACGACAGGCAAACCGATTACAGGCAAAGCAACGATCGCCTACGCCAGAGCGCTCAGAGGTACTGGCAACGCCGAGCAGTCCATTGTCATCCTCCAGGCACAGCTACCGCGACAGCTCAATGCGACTGCCATTCAGTTGCGATCGGAACTTTCGCAGGCATACCTGGACAACAAACAACCGACGGAAGCGCTGGCAGTACTCGATCCCTTACGTGGTCGCACAGATGCCCGCCTGTCACTGGCACGAGCGCTAAACGAAATCGGGCAGCGGCAAAATATGCCAGCATTGCTCAGCGAAGCAGCGGGCTTGTATCGTCAGGTACTCGCCACGACGCTCAATCCGTCACCGCTCTTAGTGCGCGAAGCGGCAGATGTGTTGGGTGGTATCCCGTCACAGCGTCAGGCAGCGCTCCAGCTCTACACTCAGCTTGTGCAGCAGCAGCCCAACGATCGCGTGCTGGCATTGCAGAAGCTGACGCTAGAAAACCAGCTAGGGTCACTGTCCAGAGCCGATTTGCGACAACAATTACGATCGTTGCTGCAACCGCTGCCCAGCAATCCCTCTGAGCAGCAGGCGATCGCGAAGGCACTGGTTCGCATCGATCCTGATCCAGACTTGCTGCCCGTTTATCAAAGCCTGCTGCAAGCGAATGTGAACGAACCCTTTCTCAACTTTCGACTGGCGCAACTGCTCATTGAGCAGAATGATTTAGCAGGGGCAAAAGCCGCGCTGGCGACCTATCAAGCTACAGCCGTGGGTGCGAACGATCAGGCACCCCAATTGCTGCTGGCAGAAATCGATCGTCGTCAGGGCAATCTAGAAGCCGCTGCCCAACGCTATCAAACCCTCTCCAGCAATACTGCTGCCGATCTGGACGTACAGTCAGCGGCTCTGCGCGGTTTGGCTGGGATTCGCTTGGCTCAAGGTCGTTCGGGTGATGCGCTTGCCCTGTACGACCAGCTTTTGGCAAAAAATCCGCAAGATTTGCAGGTGCAGTTAGGGCGTACCAGTGTCGCGTATCAGGCGGGTCGAATTTCTGCTACCGAAGCCGAAGCGTCGCTCAATGCCTGGTTGCAGACTCGTTCCCCCAGCGATACCTCACCCGAACTCTACAGTCTGGTCGGTGCGTTGCCGCCGTCTCCGCAGCGAGAAGCGCTCTACACCAAACTCATCGAAGCAGACCCTGGCAACGTGCAGGTGCAGGTGCGGCTGGTGCAAGTGCTCGCAGAGCGTGATCCGAATCGGGCGCAGGCACAGGTGAACCAGCTACTTGCCCGTGTGCGAAATGCGTCGGGCGATCGCAACAACGTAGGGCTGTACTTTTTGCAGGGGCAACTCGCGCAGGCATTGGGCAATCTCGGTCAGGCAGATGCTGCCTATCGAGCTATCCTGGCGCAGCAACCAGATAATGCTGACGCGCTCTCCGCTTTAGGCGGCATTCGCTTCCAGCAGCGTCGCTTTGACTCTGCCAGCAGTCTTTACAATCAGGTGCTGACCTTTAGACCCGATGATTTGGAGGCGCGGAAGTCTTTAGCAGAACTAGCCGCTGCACAGGGCAATTCTCTAGAGGCAATTCAACAGTTTGAGCAGCTTCAACTGCAACAGAGCGCTAACGGTAGTGCCGATTCTAATCTGTCGCGTCGGGTGCAGCAAATTCAGGAAGACTTTCTCAAACAACGGGGTTTTCAGCCCGCGTGGGAGCGCTATTGACACTCCCCACGCTATTGAGCAGTCATGACAGCGAATTTTGCGGCGAAGAAAGCGAATTTTGAAGGTCTACTTACCATGCGACTGAATTTCGCCATGCCATTACTTATGACGACTCTGATGCTCTCATCGACATGGATGAGCGGCTGTCGTGGCAGCGATCAGTTGCAAGCGCAGAATGTCCCTTTGCCCTCACTGGAAAAACCGATCGCCTCAAACCCGATCGCCTCCACCGCTTCACCGACACCCTCAACCGTTGACCCAACGGTGCTGAAACAGAGCTGGGAGGCGTATCGCCAGCGCTTTATTCAGGCAGATGGACGCGTGATTGATTGGGAAGCAGAGGCTCGCTCAACCTCAGAGGGGCAGGCGTATGCCATGCTGCGATCGGTCATGATTGACGATCCTCAAACGTTTGCGCGGACGCTTGCCTGGGCAGAAAAAAATCTGAAGCGCGGCGAACCTTCAGACAGCCTCTGGGCATGGAAATGGGGACGCAATGAGCAGAAACAGTGGGGCATTCTCGATCGCAATTTTGCCAGTGATGCTGATGTGGATGCGATTACCGCCCTGATTTTGGCGAGTCGGCGCTGGAATCGTCCTGCTTATTTGACTTTGGCACAAACGAAGCTACGAGCGCTGTGGGCACTGTCAGTCATTCCTGTTGGCGACCAGCGCTACCTGCTACCGGGACCGAGGGAAGCCTTCCAGCAGCCGACGAAGCTCCTGCTTAACCCGTCCTACTTTTCGCCTGCTGCCTTTCGTCTGTTTGCTCAGGTCGATCGCGCCCGCGATTGGTCGAGTTTAGTCAATAGCAGCTATCAGGTATTGGAACAGTCGGCGGCGCTTTCAACCGTGAATTTACCCAGCGATTGGCTTGCCCTCGACACGACAAATGGGCAGTTTCAAGCGCTTTTAGGGGCAGAGCCGATCGTCAGCCGCTATGGGTTTGATGCCTATCGCGTATGGTGGCGCGTTGCCTTAGATGCTGCCTGGTATGGCGAACCGAGAGCCAAGAGCTATTTGCAACAGCATTTAGTCTCGTTGCAGCAGATGTGGCGATCGCAGCAAAAAATTCCCGCCCAGCTTGATCTTCAAGGTAAGCCTGCCGTCACCTACGAAGCCACTGCTCAATATGGTGCGCTTTATGGTGCTTTTCGCCTGATTGATCCGCAGACGGCTGAAGCAATCTATCAGAAGAAAATTATGCCCCAGTATCGCAACGGGATCTGGGAGAACAATGCGGCTTACTACACCCAAAACCTGGTCTGGTTTGGGTTAATCCCCTCGATTGCGATTTCGGCTCCGCTTCTGCAACCTGCCAACGTTACCCAACCCCCCCATCCATGAAACGCTTTTTTCATCGGCTTCGACATCTATCTCGATCGCCCGGTTATCCGCTCAACCTCACGCCCCTGGGTTGGTTGCTGCTGCTCTGCTGTAGCGTTTTCATCACCGGGTTTGGCATTCCGCTGCTGCACGGACAATGGAACGAACCCGCGATCGCTCAGTCTACAAACGTCCAAAAGCAAGAAGACCAGGTTATTCGAGACTTCACGCTGCCCAAAGCACCGAGCGAAGCGCCTGTCTACCGACCAGCGCCGCCTGCGGAAGCCCCTGCTCAACCAGACTCTGCTCAGCCTGCACCAGTGACTCCTGCTCCTGCACCAGCGAAAGCCGAGGTTAAGCCCAATACAAAGCCTAGCGGTGCTTCTGCCAGTAAAACACCTGCCAGCCAGTACGTTTTGGAGTTTAACCGCAGCCCGATCGTGGGCAATCGTCTACGGCTGCAAGGGACTTACGCTGAGAGACAACTGGCGTTTACTCGCCCTCGCAACTGGAGCCTTCAGTCAGCGAAGGCACTCATTCGCTTTCAGCACTCGCCTGCGTTACTGGCGACGCGATCGAACCTGACTGTAAGGGTCAATGGCACCAGCGTTGGCAGTACGGCACTGAATCGCAAGCAGTCTCAAATTGGTCAGGTTTTGGTTGATATTCCAACCAATTTGATTCAGGATACAAACGACATTGCGATCGTGGCGCAGCAGAATGTTGATGCCAAATGCTCTAACCCAGCCGATCCAGCGCTGTGGACAGAAGTCCTCCCTGACTCCAAGCTGTTGTTTAGCTACCAGCCACAGCCGATCCCGCTGGATTTGAGCCGTTTTCCCTATCCCTTTTTTGACAGCTTGAGCCTGGATGCTAACCGGATCGCTTACATCCGCCCCGCGATGATGAGCGAGTCCTGGCTGACAGCCACAGGGCGATTTCAGGCAGCAATGGGACGGCTGGCAGATTTTCGTCCGTTGAACACGCGCTTTGTGAAAAGTGTTGATGACTTGCAGTGGAACGATCGTCTGGTCATTCTGGGCACGCCTGCTGAGCAACCGCTCTTAAAAACACTTAAGCTACCATTTGCCGTATCTGGTAACCAGATTATAGACGGAGCGAAAAACGCCCTTCCGGGCGATGTGGGGGTGTTGATGCTGGCAGCAACGCCCAAAGGTGGCAACCCAATTTTGATCGTTACGGGCAATGGAGCGGACGGTGTAGCGAAAGCAGCGCAGTTTCTTGTCCAGCCCACAAACCGCCGCATTGGTGCTGGACAAGCCATCCTGGTTGACAATCTGGATGATGTCCCCACACCATCCGCACGGCAATGGGAGCGGGCACTACCCGATGCCAATGAATTTAAGCTCAGTGCTTTGAAAGGAGCGGATCAAGAGCCGTTCCAGGACACGACGGTTCGAGGTGCGTCAGCACCCCCCGTAGAGTTGAATTTTCGCGCCCTGCCGGATGATCACTTTACGCGGGGCAGCTCAATGGAGTTGGTCTACAGCTACAGCCCCCAGGTGAACCCCAGAACGTCGGCGGTAGAAGTGCTGCTGGATGGTGTGGTCGTGGGTGGTAAACGACTGACCTCAGAAACAGGCGCAAGCAGAGAGTCGCTCAATGTGAATTTGCCTGAAAATCTGATTACGCCGACCTCTAAGCTGGCGATCGCCTTTCGCCTGACTGCCCGCGAGCAGGGACAATGCGGTGTCGTCACGGATCAGCAGCTTTGGGGCACCGTTCATGCCAATGACACGCGCTTTAAGCTGAAGCGCGATAGCTCCGTGCAATTGCCTGATTTGAAGCTACTTCAGGTCGGTTATCCTTTTGCCGCACCGCAGGATTTATCGGGTACGGCGATCGTGGTGCCTGATTCGCCCTCTGAAACTGAACTGCTAACCATGCTGGCATTCAGTGAGCGCCTCGGACGGCTGAGTCAGGCTGAGTCGGTGAAGCTGGATGTTTACACAACAGGCACGCTGCCCGACGACGTGCGAAAGCAACGCCATCTAGTTGGCGTTGGCACTCGCGATAAGTTTCCTTTTACCGAAGCGTTTGATACCAAGCAGGGGTTCAGCCTGGGCAGCGTCTTTTCTCGTCTATGGCAGCAGCAAAAAATCCAAACGCTGCCCGATAAAGGTGGAGTGATTAAAGAAGTGATGTCGCCGTGGAACGACAAGCGTACTGTACTGGCGCTGAGCGGGCAGCAGGCGAGCGGTCTGAGTACGGTGAAAGACGTTTTGAACCAAGATCCCTGGTTCTTCCAAGTCAAAGGGGATACGGTGCTGATCAGCGCCAATGCGCAAGCCGCTTCTGTCTTTGACTCTAACGCCTACCAACTTGAGTCTCTACAGCAAGAGCCTCAGCGTCGCATTGCACAGACCAATCTACTGGCAGCGTCGTCCCGCTTTCTTCAAGACAATTGGTTCCTCTTGCCAACGGGCATCGTGATGGTATGCCTGCTGCTTTACGGCATTGTTCAGCTCTACATTAAACGCCTTGAGGGAGAGAAAAAATGACGAGTCCAGCGGCTGAAGTGCGGTCTGAGCGCCGTCGCGGTAAAGCAGAACGGTTGACGATCTGGTTGACAGAATGGCTCCCTAATTTTTTCGATCGCACCCTTCGTTTTGCGCCCAATTTCCAGTTGCTCTGGCTAATTGTGCTGTTGCTGCTCTTGTCGATCCCGCTCATTATTACCCCGTTGACCACCTGGCAGCAGACGATCGTCGCCTTACTACTCATTCTGCTAGGCTGGGTCGTCATACAAATTGAGCAACGGTACGGCGATACACGCGACAGCACAGGCTTACGCCAACGCCAGACGAGCGACTACCTGCACCTGTTCATGATTTGGCTCAGCCTGATCACCACGTTCCGCTACGTCTATTACCGCAGCAGCTACACGTTAAATCTGGATGGCTGGCTGAACAGCACATTCAGTCTTTTGCTGTTTGCGGCAGAGCTGTACGCCATCATGACGCTGGCACTTGCCTTTTTCCAGACGCTCAAGCTCAAAGATCGTCAGCCGCCCGATCTGTCAGCGATTCCAGAGCAGCAGTTGCCGACGGTCGATGTCTATATTCCAACGTACAACGAAGATGTAGAAATTGTTCGCAAGACGGCATTGGGGGCGCTGGCGATCGACTATCCCGCCAACAAAAAACGCGTCTACATTCTGGATGATGGTCGGGCAGAAAAGTACCGGGCACGTCGGGAAGCACTGCGTCAAATGTGCGCCGAGTTGGGCTGCACGTTGATGACGCGAGACAACAACGACCACGCCAAAGCAGGCAACATCAACACCGCCATGCGAAAGACCTATGGCAATTTGATCCTGATTTTGGACTGTGACCATATCCCCACGCGCGACTTTTTGCGAAACACAGTTGGCTTTTTCCAAAATGACAACGTGGCGTTGGTACAAACGCCGCACTGGTTCTATAATCCCGACCCGTTTGAGCGCAACTTGCTGACGGCGGGTAAAGTGCCTGTGGGTAACGAGTTGTTCTACAAGGTGCTGCAAAAGGGCAATGACTTTTGGAACGCAGCCTTCTTTTGTGGCTCTGCTGCCGTCATTCGTAAAGACTACGTGCTGCAAATTGGCGGCATTGCGACCGAAACCGTCACTGAAGACTGTCACACCTCGTTTCGCCTGCATTCACTAGGCTATGAGTCGGTCTACTACGACAAAATTATGGTGGCGGGGCTGGCACCAGAGAAGTTTTCCGCCTATGTGGGACAGCAAGTGCGATGGGCACGAGGCATGGCGCAAATTCTTCGGCTAGAGAACCCGTTGCTGAATCCCCGGTTGCGCTTAACGATTCCGCAACGACTGTGTTATTTCAGCGCCACCTCGCACTTTTTCTACGGGTTTCCGCGTTTGATGTACGCGATCGCCCCCACGCTTTTCCTTCTCTTCGGCATCAACCCGATTCGAGGTCTGGGTTTGGAAACGCTGGCATACGCCATGCCGCATATCTTCCTCTCCACCTACGCCAACCACATCACCTACAAAAACGTCCGCTTTTCCTTCTGGAACGAGATTTACGAATTTGCGATGTCGTTTCAGGCTGGCATTGTGACGCTATTGGCATTGCTTAACCCCAACCTCGGTAGCTTTAACGTCACTGATAAAGGCGCGTCGGTGACCAAGCGGAGTTTTGACTGGCAATCGGCTCGTGCGCTGGTCATCGTGACGATTTTGGTCATACTCTCGGTACTGGCTGTACCACTGTGGCTGATCTTGCGACCAGAAGTTGCGGAAGCGGTCATCACCAATATGTTCTGGTGCTTTTTCAACCTGGTGCTGCTGATTTCAGCGCTGTTAGTTGCCTTTGAGCAGCCGCAGTTGCGACGGGCACATCGGCTCGATCGCCAGCTAGGAGCCATCATCTACAGCCAGGGAGAAGAATGGCGCGGACAAACCATCAACGTCAGTGAAACAGGCTGTCAACTGCTGTTGGATAGCTGGCTCAACCTGCCAGATGAAATTGAGCTGGAGTTAATTGGCGATTACGGTATGCGCGCGTTTGTAAATGCCCGCATCATTCGCGTCACGCTGCTGAATGAAACGCAGGTTGTGATGGCGATCGATTTTCTGAAGCCCAGCCGTGCTCAACTTGATGCCCTCAGCCTGGTCATCTACTCGGATGTCAGAGAATGGTACTCGCAGGAACGAGGTATTGTGGATGACCCAATGGAGTCGTTCAAGTTCATCGCCACCAGCGTTTCGCGATCGTTCCGGGAACCAAAACCTGCCGCCAGTATCAAAGCCATCCGCAAGAGCATTCGAGCCGTGGCACAGCTTTACTGGGAAGGACAGTTTTATACGGCGATCGCCACTGAAATTGGTGTTCGCAGCCTCAAGCTAGAGTTAGACAGCGCTGTCATTCAAAATCTAGACGCGATGCACCAAACGAAACCACTCGTCGGGCTACTTCTGAGCCAGACTGTCAACGAGGCTTTACCCAAACGACTTCTAGCTCAGGTGCAAACCGTCGAAGCTTTCAGTGATGAATCTGGCAGCAAAATTGCGATCGAGGTCAGTTTCCCAGAAAACTTGCGCGATCGACAGGGCAGCAAAATCAAGGAGTTGGTGGAAACGTTGAATTAGTCGATCAGGTTAGTGCGGTGAGGCGATCGCTCCATAAAACCACCAGAGCTGAATTTTCTTAGTCCTGGAAAAATTCAGCATGGTTAACGGCTTTCTTGGAAGAGGATAGTTATCCAGATCTGAAGCCGGATAAGATCCCAATTTGGGTAGGTATGCAAACAAAATTTCAGCCTATATCCCTGGATGCTGGATCTTAGCCAGATCTCGATCTGCTTAATCACCCCAAATCGGGTGGTTATCCAGATTAGAGAGGCTAAAATCAGTCTAAACAATAGTTAGCTGGCTCCGCACAAAGTCCTTGCACTCGTATTTGGAGGTTGTTGGTGAGTCCGAGAACGCTCAGGAAGCGATCGGTAGCGTTATTCCTCAGTATTTTTCTTTTGTGTATCTTATTAAGTGTTCTACTCTTTAGTCGCGGTTCTACTGACGTGCCAACACGCGGAACAGTTGAGGGCAAAGTGGCGGAGCAAGTAGATGTCTTTATAACGAATGAAGCAAGCAAGGGATACGCAGGTTCGCTTGTTGTCGAAAAGGATGGCACGTTGATTCTAGCTAAGGGGTATGGTTTCGCCAATCGCAGGGAAAAATTACCGGTTACACCAGACACAATCTTTGACATCGGTTCCGTAACCAAGCAGTTTACCGCCGCTGCCATCCTTAAGCTTGAGGAGCAAGGTAGACTCAAGGTTGAAGATACAATCAGCCTTTACTTCGACAACATTCCAGAAGACAAGAAAAATATCACCCTGCACCAGTTACTCACACACACAGCAGGCTTTCCAGAAAGCTTGGGTAATGATTACGACCCTGTTCTGAGAGACGAGTACATCAACCTAGCCATGCGTGCCAAGCTTAAAAATCCACCCGGCAAAACCTATGAATACTCAAACGCAGGTTACAGCCTGTTGGCTGCGATTATCGAGCTTGTGACAGGACTATCATACGAAACATACCTGCGTAAGAATCTCTTCGAGCCAGCAGAGATGATGGAAACTGGTTATATACTACCTGACTGGCAATCGGATAAGCTGGCACATGGTTATACAACGTCATTATTAGGTTCCAGCAGAGATATGGGCACACCGCTTGACTACCCATTTGCTAAAGATGGACCTTACTGGAACTTACGTGGTAATGGTGGCATCCTCTCAACGGCGATGGATATGCACAGATGGCATCAAGCTCTTAAGAGAAACACGATACTCTCTGAGATTGCCAAGAAGAAGATGTTTACACCTTGTGTCAGTGAAGGCTTTTGGCAGAAGAGTCACTACGGTTATGGCTGGGTGATCATGCGAACCTCTCAGGGAACGTTACAGACTCACAACGGTGGTAATGATATCTTTTACGCAGACATTCACCGCTACGTTGATGTTGACGCTTTCATCTTTATCACTTCGAGTACAGGCTCACGCCTCGATGCCACCAAGCTTAGTTGGCAGGTTACTGACATCCTTTTTGACTAAAGACAAAGAAAGGTTAGGTGGTTGGGAGCGATCGGCGGCGTGATCCAGCTAACACGTCATGGCAGCGGACATGCGAACGCCGCTGGTGCTGAGTGAAAGTCCCCTGCTGCCGCTGCATTTTGCCGTTAGCTTGAAAATTAATATAGAGATCAGAACAATGAGTAACCGACAGCTTGAAGAGATGCAAGAAAAGTTGGCAAGTCAGAAATTAGCGTCTGAGCTTGGCATAGCATATGACGAGTTGCTTGAGTTGCAGTGGGATATTGATACAAACGAGAGCAATGACGGTTTGATCTATGAATATATAGTCACATTCTCTAAAGAATCCCCCAAAAAGATCCTCGACAAAATCAAAGGAATAGAGGAAGGCTATATTGTTCGTCTTCCGCCGTCGAGCTTTGAAGAGCCTGACCCGATGAACACCCGTCTAGAAGTTGAATCAGCAATTAAGCAATTGCCAGAGGATGAAGTTCGCAATCTAGCAAAATGGCTTCAAGAATATCTTGATGAGATGTGGGATCGGCAAATCGAAGCTGACTTAGCATCAGGAAAATTAGATCGTCTCATTGCTCAGGCAGAAGAGGACATTGCAGCGAACAACGTGAGGGATCTGGATGAAGTCCTTTGCGACGGCTGATTTTTGGAAAGCATATGCTGAATTATCACCTGAGATGCAAGAGCAAGCGCGGAAAACTTACCAACTTTGGCAGGAAAATTCACTTCATCCCTCGTTGCATTTCAAGAAAGTTGGTAAGAACCTTTGGTCTGCCCGTGTCAGTGGTGGATATCAAGCATTGGCTTTGAAAAAGGGCGACGATTACTATTGGATTTGGATCGGTAATCATGATGAATATGAGAGTTTTTTGAATTAGCTCGTTGCGACAGCCAGCTAACAACACAGTTCAGCGGACGGTACAGAGACTTCGTGCTACGTTCTAGTTTACTCGCCACCACTCACTTCAGCCATTAACAGTAGAAAGATCAAGATCTTTATTCCACGCAAAATTTTAACGATCGCTGCTCTTCCCGTGATCGCCAGAGCCTTGAGGACAGTTTGAAGGTTCAATTAACCTTAATGAACGAATTGAGCTTTGGGACGATGGCTGTAGATCTCAGCACTTTCCTCCTGCTCTTGACGTAAATCCTATTGGGCTTGTAAGTTCAGCCAGAACTGCGCAGAATTTCACCTAAATAAATGTTAGGCAGACGATCGTTCTTTGATGAGAACTTCTACTTAGCAGGGGATTCGTCGTTTGAGATCGTACCAACCCGATCGCTCAACTCTCTTAATTGCTCATTCAACTCTCGCTGGCGTTGAATCAAGGCATCGAAATCAGTGCGAGTCGCAAAACTTGCTTTGTTAGACTCCAACTGCTGATTCACTTGATTCAGACACGCATTCATCCCGGCAGCAAACTCATAACGTGTGAGGGGACGATCGCCCTGATATGTACCGTTAGAAGCACCAGAAACACAGCCTGTTGCAGGTGCTGTTTGAGCAGGAGCAGTTTGCGCTGTTGCTGTTGAAATGGTGATCGCTAAAGGCATTGCAACTGTTAGACAAGGCAATAGTTTTTGGACAAACTGAATCACAGCGATCGCTCCTTCCGTTCGGCTCCTCCACCTTAGCAAATCCGCTTAGAGTGAAGCGTGACAAAGTGGACTAACAGTGTTCGAGGCAGTCTTCAGTAACCACAGGTAAATTAGAAATAAAAAATAGCCATCAATGTGGTTAGACAACAGTAGCTTAGCTAAGCTGACTGCGGAATTTGTTGATGCTAACGGTGAGCAAGACGATCGCGATCGCGGCTAATGCTAGCGCGTGCATCCACAGTGCTTCTAGACCCACGCCTTTAAGTAAAATGCCACGCACGATCGTGATGTAATGCCGTAATGGATTGAGCAGCGACACGACTTGAAAAAACTCTGGCATCGTTTCAATAGGCGCGATCGCGCCTGATGTTTGCACCATTGGTAGGTTGATGAAAAAGGCGGTAAGAACAACCTGTTGCTGCGATTTAGAAATCGTTGCCAGCATAATGCCAACTCCAATCCCAACAAATAAATACAATCCAGACATAACAATAAACAGCAACAAATTTCCTCGAAACGGTAGTCCAAACACAATGCGTCCTAGACTCAGTGCTAAGAAAACATCGCCCATCAGCAGCACAAATAATGGCACAACTTTCGCCAGCAAAATTTCCCAGGCTTCGGCGGGTGTCATTAATAATTGCTCTAGCGTTCCCGTATCTTTCTCACGAACCACCGTCACCGCTGCAACTAAGCTGCCAATGAGTGTCAGCACAAATCCCATTACGCCTGGTACAAAAAACCAGCTACTAATTAACCCTGGATTGTAGAGAAAAATCACCTCAGGCTTGACCAGTGGATTGGGTAAAACGCCAGCTAAAGTAAGATTGAATTGCCGCAGGATTTGAGTAATATAACCGCTGGCAATACCAGCTGTATTCGCGTCAACGCCATCAATAAACACCTGAACTTCTGCCGTTTTTTCCTGACTGATATTACGCCTGAATTCTGGTGGAATGATGATACCAGCCGTTAGCTTACCCGTCTCGACCTGACGACTTAATTCTTGCTCTGTTGATGGATAAGATGCCACCACAAAAATACGGTTTTCTGTTAATGCCGATACCAGCTCACGGCTAACAGAAACATTGGCATAATCTACCACACCTAGCTTAAGATACTGCACATCTGGATTCAGCGCGAAGCCATACAGCAAGAGCTGAAGTGTGGGTGGCACAATTAGCAAAACGATCAGTTGCTTATCCCGCAAGATTTGGTTAATTTCTTTTCGCACCAGTGCCACCAAGCGACTGTCGAAAAAGCTTTTGAGAAAAGTAGATAGAGCTTTCATCACATTCTCTAATCTGGTAACTGCATACGACTTAAAAGATGACGGGCAATGTTAAAAAAGACCAATCCGATAACAAGCATCATTAGAAGGTCAAACCAAACCCCTGCCCAACCGATGCCACGCACAAAAGCATCACGCGTGATAATAATGAAGTAGCGCGCTGGCACAACATTGGGCAATAGCGATAGTGGAAACGGAATGTTACTTAAGGGATAAATAAAGCCGGAGAGCAAAAAGGCTGTGATAAAACCAACGAGAGAAACACCCTGTACGGCGGCATTTTGATTACCGCTGCGAACACCTAGCAGTAAGCCAAACATCACTGCAGCACTAAGATAAATGATTGTTCCAACTAATAGTGGCGTTGGATCGCCAGCGAAGCCAAAACGGAAAATTAGTGCCCCTAACAGCATGATGCCTAATGCTTCGCACAGACCAACCAGCAGATAAGCCAATGCTTTTCCTAACAGTAATTCTGAGGCAGTCAGGCTAGAGGCATAGACCTGTAGAATAGTGCCTTTTTCTTTTTCACGCACCATCGCGATCGCCGCCAGTAATGACGGAAAAATCCACAGCACTACCGCGTAGGTGCCCGGTACAATATAAAGCGATTCTTTGCGTCCGGGATTAAACCACAAGCGAGTACGAGCCTGGATTTGTTGTGTCCTTGATGACACATCGTTTGTTAAAAAAAAGTTGGTTGTTGCTTGAATGCTGTTTTTGATCACGCGCGCATTGTTCGCGTCAGTGCCATCGACTAATACCTGCACAGTGCTTTGTTTCTCTGCTTTGATGCGCTGACTAAAATCGGGTGGAATAATCACGGCTGCTTTAGCAATACCTTTGTCGATCGCATCCCGCATTGGATCATTGCCAGACCAGCGCACAGGCTCAAACTGATTGGTTGCAAACAGTCGTTCAGTATACGTTTGGCTCAGATTACTATGATCAAAATCTTGCACCACTAAGGGAATATTTTTAGACTCTAAACGGATCGCAAACCCAAAAATTAAGAGTGTCATTAACGGCAGTAAAAATGCTAACGCCAACGTCAAGCGATCGCGCCGAAATTGCGCTAATTCCTTCACACACTGAGCAAGAATACGCTTCATAATTATTTCTGCGATCGTTGTACCGTGCTGATAAACGCATCTTCTAGAGAGTAAGGAATGGAACGTAAAGAGTGAATTTTGATGTGATTAGATTCAAGTTGATCGCGCAGTTGGGGAATTTCGGTATGGGGGTCATCTACAACGACGTGGAGGCGATCGGCAAAGATAGAAACACGCCAGAATTCGAGGGTTTGTTTCAACACGTCAGAGGCGGCTTGATTTTGATCGGGCGTAATTTCAATAAGCTTTCCTGGTTGAGCGTTTTTAATCTGGCTGGGAGAGCCTTCAATCACGGTTTCACCTGCTACTAGAAAGCTCATGCGGTTACATTGCTCGGCTTCTTCAAGATAGTGCGTTGTCACCAGCACTGCTGTCCCTTGACGAGCGAAGTCGTTGATGAGTCGCCAGAACTGCCGACGTGCCAAGGGATCAACTCCAGAAGTTGGCTCGTCAAGAAACAAAATTTCGGGTTCGTGCATGACCGATGCCCCAAACGCAACGCGTTGCTTCCAACCGCCGGGAAGTTGTCCAGTCAGCAGGTTCTCTTGCCCTTCCAAGCCACAGATGGCGATGACCCAGGCAATTTTTTCGCGCCGCAAGCGTTGAGGAATGCTGTAAACGCCTGCGTAAAATTCCAGGTTTTGGGCGATCGTCAAGTCGTCGTACAGCGTAAACTTTTGGCTCATGTAACCAATGCGTCTACGGAGTGCGCCGCTGCGCAGGTTACCCGTTTCACCACCGAGAGAAATATCGCCAGAGCTGGCTTCTAGTAAGCCGCACAGCATTTTAATCGTGGTGGTTTTTCCGGCTCCGTTGGCACCCAGTAAACCAAAAATTTCGCCATAGCGCACCTCGACGTTGACGTTTTTGACTGCTTGAAACGTGCCAAACATGCGGTTGAGGTTGTGAGCGTAAATGGCAGCATCGGTAGAGAGCCGAGAACGATCGCGCTGTATCGATCGCGGAAACGAGATAAACGGCGGTTCCAGTCCCTGTTGGCGCAAGCGAGTGACGAAGACGTTCTCTAGAGTTGGTTGTGTCTGGTCGAGACTGTCGAGCGGCAGATGCGCCTGATGCAGCAACTGACGGACTTGCGTTTCACCTGTTTCAATATCGCTGACGAGAACATCCAGGCGATCGCCAAAGGTTTGTACATCACGAATGGCAGTTGCGCCGCTGGACTGTGCCTCAAGGGTCTGTTCTACTGCCTGTAGCTGGCTTGTACGCACTTCTAAGCGATGCAATCCCAGGCTGTTCTTTAGCTCCGTTGGCGTACCAATTTGTTGAATTTGCCCTTCGTACATCAGCGCCACGCGGTTGCAGCGTTCCGCCTCATCCAGATATGGAGTTGCCACAACGATCGTCACGCCTTCATTGGCAAGCGCTGCCAACACATCCCAAAATTCTCGCCGCGAAACGGGATCAACGCCTGTCGTGGGTTCGTCCAGCAACAGCACTTCTGGCTTGTAGATCAGGGCACAGCAGAGCGCTAGTTTTTGCTTCATGCCGCCCGATAGCTGCCCTGCGAGACGATCGCCAAATTTCTCAAGACTCATCAACCGCAAGTATTTGTCGCGTCGTTCGGCAAAGTCGCGATCGCTCACACTCCGCAAGCCAGCGATGTAACGCAGATTCTCATCCAGGCTCAGATCTAGATACAGCGAAAATTGCTGCGTCAGATAACCGATGCCCAGTCGTGCTTTACGAGGCGCTTGCCCCAATACCTGAATGTCTCCTGCGGTGGCTTCCATAATGCCGCCGAGAATGTGAAAAGTTGTCGTTTTTCCTGCTCCATCGGGTCCAATCAGCCCAAACACTTCGCCTGCTTGCACGTCAAAGTCGATTCCTCGCACGGCGGTTAATCTACCGTACCGCTTTTGGAGTCCCTTGACCTGGATGATCGCAGTGGTGAGGGGTGAGGAGAGGGGGGCATAGCTTGCTTCCGCTTCGCGGTGGGGAGAAGGAGAGGAGGAGGTTGTATGCATAGTTTGTAGCAACTCTCAGAGGCTTGGTTTCTCAGTAGACATTCAGCCATGTGTTGAAATCAGGAGTTGAGCAGTCAGAAATCAGCAGTTCACCCTGCTAGTGGCGCTTACATTCATACACCCCTCACTCCTCTCCCCTCACTCCTCTGCCCTTACTCCAGCACAATCTCAGCATCAGCAGGCATTCCGGGCTTCACATAGCCGTCAGGGTTGTCGATCGCAATCTTGATGCCAATCACCTGCTTCACGCGATCGTCTCGAAAGTAGATATTCTCTGGTGTGAACGATGCCTGGGGATCGATCGCGACGACTTTGGCATCTAGCGGACGCGTCGGATCAGAATCAATAAACACTCGCGCTTTTTGCCCCACGCGAATTTTGCCAATATTGCCTTCTGGCACGTAGCCGCGTAGATAAACCGTGTTGAGATTAATGAGGGATAAGACAGTTTGTCCATTGGTAACAACGGCTCCAGGCTCTTTGCTACGCGCTGTCACCACGCCATCGATCGGGCTGGTGATGTTGAGATAGTCGATCTGCGCCTGAATTTGCTTCTGGGCTTCCTGCGCGTTTTTGATATCGGCTTCGGCGGCTTTCAACTGCGACTGAGCGCTTTGTCGCTGGCGTAGCAAGGCTCCCAGTTGAGCATCCCGAATGCCAGGGTTGATCCGGTAGCTTTGTGCCAGTGCTAGACCACCAACAGCGGCATCAATTTGTTTCTGAGCCGATTCGACGGTGGCTAGGGCGTTCTGGTAGCTGGTTTCCTGTTGGTCATACTGCTCTTGCGTGACGGCACCTTCCTGGACGAGATTGGCATAGCGATCGCGCGTCACCCTCGCTAGATTTAACTGTGCCTGTGCCTGCTTCAGTTGCGCCTCCAACGAGGCTACGCTTGATGCCGCCTGGTAAACACGCCCCTGGCTGTCCTGCTGCGATTGCAAGACGTTGAGTTGCGATTCACGAATCTGGCTTTCGACCACAGCAATTTGAAGCTGTGCTTGCTGTGCTTGCTGCTGAGCAGTAATAACCCTTGCAGCCGCGCCTCGTAATTGTGCTTGTACTTCAGTGTCGCTGATGCGAACAAGCATTTGACCTTGCTTGACCTGATCGCCTTCTCGAACGGCGATCGCATCGACTCGCCCACCTGTCTTTGCACCCACATCCGTCTCATAGCCTTCAATGCGCCCGCTGACTCGCAAGTCGCGATCGGACGGACGCGCCAGAAAGTACCAGATAGCAGCACTCACTCCGGCGATCGCAACAACGCCTAGAAGCATGAGCAAGCGAGGACTCAGCTTGCGTTGTCGCTTGGCGGGTGACGATGATGCTTCTGGAGCGGTTGATCCTGGAAGACTGGTAGCCATAGTGAACCTTAGATAACTAACGGCTAAATACAACTGGGAATGATTTTGTTCATCATACTAGACTGTCTAGTATGATCAGACAACAAAACGCTGGAAAATTTAATATCCCAGTTTTTGCCTTCTTATGCGCTCGCTTATTACTATGATTAAGGACTCTATCTCTCAGCCTGAAGATCGTTCAACCCTTCCTCAGGAGAGTCAAGCCGCGAATCAAAAGCGAGAGCAGATTTTGCAGGGCGCAATGCAGATCTTCCTGCAATCGGGCTATGCTGGGACGAGCATGGATCGGGTTGCGGCTGAAGCAGGTGTTGCAAAGCAAACGATCTACAGTCACTTTCAGGATAAAGAAGGGCTGTTTAAGGCGCTAATGGAGCAAGTCACGCTCGATCGCTTCCGTAGCGTGTTTTCTCTAGAAGATTTTGATGGCGATCCAGCCATTCGGTTGCGCCAGCTTGCTGAGACATATCTAACCAAGGTTGCCGATCAGAATTATTTGTCAGTAATTAGAATTATCATCGGTGAGTCAGAACGGTTTCCAGAACTGGCTCGGCTCTGGACGAGTACCGTCATCCAGCGTGGTCGCGGCTTGCTGTCCGGTTACTTTGATGCACATCCAGAACTTGGCATCGCAGATTCCGAGGCAATGGCACACATTTTTTTCGGGTCTCTGGTGTCGTTTGTCTTGATGCAAGAAATGCTCTACGGCAAAGAAATGATGCCACTGGAACGCGATCGCCTGATCACAACCCTCCTTACCCTGATTCTAAAAAACGCATGAAAGGCATCTGTGGAAGACTATCGCCTACTCTCTAGCGATCGCCACATCGCTCGACTTGATGACCGCATACGCCTCCTGTCCTTCAGCAAGCTCCAGTTCCTCTACAGAGACTTTTGTGATGATCGAGACCAGTGCGATCGGCTGCACGATCTCCAAAATGATTTCGCTATTCACTGATCCCATGACGATTCGCTTGATGCGTCCTTTCAGAAGGTTACGGGAGCTGACTTTAATTGGTTTCTTGGGGCTAATAGGTTGCGGACTAACAAGCTCGATCGGAGCCGAGAACACGTCCGACGCTTCAGGCTGACCTGGTAGAGAAGCTTGAGGTTTTGGGTCAAGGCTGCGGATCAACTCCCGCAAAATCTCTGTTTTAGTGCGCTGCGATTCCTGGCAGTACTGCTCTAGAAGCGCCCGTTCGTCCTCAGACGACTGAAAGGTAATCCATCCTTGCTCTTTTCTAGGCATTGGTCTACCAACTTACTTGGTAAATAACGGCTTGGTTGGTAAAATCCTACCAATTGACGCAGTTTCAAGATTGTATGACTAGACGAATTCTACGCTTCATTGCTTGGCTGCTGATCGCGTGTTCGCTGGTGGTGAGTCTACGTTTTTTTAATGGGTCTAGCGCGATCGCTCAGAACAAACCATCCCTTCTGGTCTCTGCTGCCATCAGCCTGAAAGACGCGCTAGAAGAAATGAAACCGTTGTATAAACCAGCCAACCTGACCTACAACTTTGGTGCGTCGGGATCGCTGCAACAGCAAATTGAGCAAGGCGCTCCTGTAGACGTTTTTGTTTCTGCGGGGGAAAAACAGGTAGATGCGCTAGAAGCCAAGGTACTGTTAGTTCCCGGTACGCGCAGCAATCTGGCGACAAATCGGCTCGTTTTGATTGTGCCTAAAAACTCGATCGCGGGCATTACTGGCTTCTCTAGCCTGACGAACGGGAACGTGAAGCGGATTGCAGTCGGTGAACCTCGAAGCGTTCCTGCCGGACAGTACGCTGCTCAAGTGTTTCAAAAACTAGGAATTGCAGAGCAGATTAAGCCAAAGTTAGTCTTGGCAAACAATGTGCGTCAGGTGCTGGCAGTCGTCGCGGCAGGCAACGCCGATGCGGGGGTTGTTTACCTCACAGATGCAAAGACTACCGATAAGGTGGCGATCGTGGCAACGGCAAGTGAATCGTCTCATGCTGCCATTGTTTATCCGATCGCGGTCATCAAGAGCAGCAAAAATGTTTCTGCCGCGAAAGAGTTTGCCCAATTCCTTTCCTCCAGTCAAGCAAAAACGATTCTGCGGAAGTATGGCTTCATCGTTAAATAGTTTGCTCAATGCCTTCAGACCTTTCTCCACTGTGGATTTCTCTTAAAACAGCACTCTTAGCAACGGTGGTAACATTCTTTGTCGGTATTGCCGTTGCCTACTGGATGCTGCACTATCGAGGCAAAGGGAAATTCTTGCTGGAAGGTCTTTTGATCTCTCCCCTATTGCTACCGCCGACGGTCATTGGCTTTCTGCTGCTGCTACTGTTTGGCAAAAACGGTGTTGCTGGACAGGTGCTGCAACCGTTTGGCTTCAGCGTTGTGTTTACCTGGTACGGTGCAGTGCTGGCAGCAACGGTGGTAGCGTTTCCGTTGATGTACAAAACCACCCTGGGCGCGTTTGAACAAGTTGATGGCAGCCTCCTCGCAGTGGCTCGAACCTTAGGGGCTTCTGAGTGGAGAGTGTTTCGTCGTCTACTGTTGCCGTTAGCACTTCCTGGCATTGTTGCTGGAACCATGCTGGCGTTTGCGCGAGCTTTGGGCGAATTTGGTGCCACGCTGATGCTGGCGGGCAATATTCCCGGTCAGACGCAAACGATGCCGATGGCGATTTACTTTGCGGTGGAGGCAGGCGCGATCGAGGAAGCCTGGTTCTGGGCGATCGCAATTATGAGCCTTTCTCTGTCGGGCATTTTTGTGGTCAATCGTTGGCAGCAATCAGGAAGCAGGAGGCAGGAGGCAGAAGGCAGGAGGCAGGAGGTAGAAGGCAGCGGTCAGCGGTCAGCGGTCAGCGGTCAGCGGTCGGGATCAACTCGAAATCACTCATCACCCCCTCCCCCCCTCCCCCCCTCCCCCTCTTACCCCATCCTCTCAAAAGGCTTAAGCGTAGACATCCAAACGCAGCTATCTGGCTTTCAACTCTCGATCGCCTTTGACATTGCTGCATCAACATTGGGCACATCAACGCTGGGCATTCTGGGCAGTTCGGGCGCAGGCAAGAGTTTGCTGTTGCGTTGCCTTGCTGGGTTGGAAACACCAACAAAAGGGCGTATTGTGCTGAATGGGCGAGTGCTGTTTGATTCTAGCCAGGGGATCAATGTGCCAAGCTGCGATCGTCGCATCGGCTTTTTAGCGCAAAACTATGCCCTTTTCCCCCATATGACGGTGGCACAAAATATTGCGTTTGGTCTGCCCAAGGGGTTGCCTGTTGCCGAAAAACGTCAGTGGGTAGAAGCTCAGCTCATGACGGTGAAGCTGGTAGGACTGGGCGATCGCTATCCGCAGCAACTGTCGGGCGGGCAGCAGCAGCGAGTCGCGCTTGCTAGAGCATTGGCAAATCAACCAGAAGCATTGCTGCTGGATGAACCGTTCTCTGCCCTCGACACGGCATTGCGAAGTCAGATGGAGCAAGAGATGATCGAGCGCTTAAGCCATTTTGACGGTGTGAGTCTACTGGTCACTCACAATCTCGAAGAGGCGTATCGCGTGTGTGAGGATCTCCTGGTTCTGGAAGCTGGAGTGGCGATCGCGCATGGCTCCAAGCAAGATGTGTTTGAACATCCCACGACATCCGGTGTGGCTCAACTAACAGGCTGCCAAAATATTTCCCATGCGGTGGCAGTCTCTCCAAACACCATTGAAGCGACTGATTGGGGAGTGCATTTACAGGTGATGGAGCCACTTCCCGATCGCCTGACTCATGTCGGTATCCGAGCGCAACAGCTCAGCTTCACTCACGATCGCACCACTCACGATCGCACACAACCCAACACCGTTCCTTGCTGGCTAGTCTCAACCAGTGAAACGCCCAATCGGATCACGCTTTTGCTGAAATTTCATGCTCCTCCCGCGCACACTCAGGATTACCATGTGCAAGCAGAACTGTCCAAGAACGCATGGGCAGCGCTCAAGGAGTGTCCCCGTCCCTGGCTCGTGCAGTTGGCTCCATCACGATTGCTTTTGATGCCAGCGACAACGCCAGTTTTAGAGAGTTAGGACAGATGTTTGCTTGTCATAATGTTAAGAGCGTATGCTGTCGAGACAAGTATTGAGGTCAGACTGTGGATGAAACTTTGGCGCGATCGCGGCAACTAAAACAAGCTTTAGCTGATTTTGTGCTGGATGCTGAAGGAGAGTTGGCGACCGCCTTAGAACGCTACTCTGCCGAACAGTTGGCACGATCGCAGCAGTCGGATCAGCACCAGCAGGCATTGGTGATCGATCGCTTCTTGGTGGAAGGGATCGTTGGTGATCAAACACCGATCGACCTTTTTATCGCCGATACTGCTGATCTATCTGAAAGTGATCGACAACTGCTGAAGGGCTGGAAGCGTAGCTTTGTCGGGCTGTTTGCTGTCACAAATCGGTTGCCAGATGGCTTTGAGTTGATGAACTGGCTCACAGCAAAGCCCTACACCGTCAAGCCAAACGATCCAGCAGCGCTAGAAGAAATGCAGCGCTTCAAGCTCGGTGAAATTCTGCTGACTCAAATCGCTCCCATCACCGATACCGTCTGGACGTTTGCAGCGCCATGGAAAGCGATGGGCAACCTGGGCAAACCAAAGCTGGCAGTGGCGATCGGCAACTTCAAGCAGAACTATAAGGAATCACTCTATAGCGACGCGCCAGAACTGCTGGAAGAAGCATGGCGATCGGTCGAACGCTATCATCAGGACTTTCTAGACTTTTTTGGGAGTGATGCCATCACGCTGCCAGGCTATCAACTGGTGAAGAAAGTTGCTGAATTTCAGGAAGTGCTGACTAAAAAACAATTGGCAGAGGCAGGGATTGACGAATCGAAATCGATGGCAGATCTGGCAGCGGAAGCGGGTATGGACGAAGCAGCGATCGAAGAAGCCGCCGAAGCAATGGGAGCCGATGCCAAAGCCGTGTCAACCATGCTAAAAAGCAAAGAAACTGCCGCCAAGATGGTCACGCCCAAAATTGATCTGCCGCCCGAATTGAAGAAGGCAGAAGCGGTGACAGTCTTAGCCCACCCCCGCTGGGGACAAATGTTTTTGCCAACCTACACCCAGTTTGAAACGCTACTGCAAGCCGACGATTGGCACAGCGTTCCAGGCGCAGAGAAGCTGGTGCGTAAGTATCTCGACGATCCCACCATTAATGCTTTCGTTTGGCACCGTCTAGCAGCAGCGCACCCAAAAGCGTTAGGAACGGTGTTGCGATCGACCCTAGAACGTCCCACCTTCGACCTTCAAACTGATCTCGATCCACTGCTGCAAGAGTACAAAAAGCCTTTGCAACCAGAGCTTCCAGAAATCGCCAGCGTACCGCTCCATCTTCACGACCTCTTTCAGGAAGCGTTGAAAGAGGTAAGCAAGTCAAAACCAAAAGATAAGGAGGGGCAAAAGCCCAAGAAAGGATTTCAACGCTGAACGAACGTGTACGACCTGATGACGGGTTTGCACCGTTCTGTGGCAAACCTTTGGGTTGACCATTTTGCACCGCTAATCACGGTTTAAAGCCAGCGCTGTCTTGTTAATGCGCGCGTTGCACTTGCGGGGATTGTAAATACTGGTGTACCAGGTGCAACGTTTGCAAACATCTGGGAAATCACCGCGCTCGTGACGATCGATCAGGTCATCAATAGCTGATCCATGCCAAATGTCTGTTAATGAGGATTCGTTGAGGTCACCAATAATCAGTTCCGCTTCAACATCCCGACAGGCGCAAGCGTTCACCTTACCGTTCGCAAGAATGACGGGCTTCCGGTACAGCAGCTCACAAGCTCCTCTCTTGTACGGAGGCAACACAGGTTCCAACCCGACGTTTCTTAACGCGTCGCTCTTGACTTTACCTGCCCAGGAGTCGAAAGTTACGACTCCTTGAAGCTCAAGCAAGCCCTCCTGAACGTACTGCTGGCACTGTTCCCAAAAATCTCCAGTCCAATTTGAGGATGGACATCGCATAGCAAGGCTAAAGCGCATCGAAGAGCCTGAGTTGCGTTTTGCTGCAATGAACGCCTCAACGTTACGGCGCACCAACTCAAAGTGGTCAACGCCCATAATGGAGTGATAGGTCTCGCGATCGAACCCTCCCCAAGACACCTGCACGTGCAGTTTCTTGCTGTATTCCAGCAGCCGTTCACTGACATGAGGCTTCATTAGAATGCCGTTGGTATAAAAATCGAAGCCTTGAATTTGAGGGCGTTGGTTCAAGTCATCAAGTCGCTCAAAGAGGTGGCGATCGACAAACGGATCACCCACGATCGGTGTCAGAGAAACATACTGACCACCCATAGCGACATACTCATCCATAATCCGCCGAAACTGCTCGACTGGCATAGTATCCTTCGCCCGCTCCATTTGAGGATAAGCGCAGAAGACGCACTTGGCATTGCAAATATTTGTACCTTCGAGGTGAAGGTTTTGAGGCAACTTGCGAGTCGATTCCAGCGCTTGTCGAATCGGCTGCCGCTCTAGCCTAAAGCAATACTCCGTCAGAATAATATCGAGCAAACGACCCACATGCCGTTTGAGCGGGCGAAGGATATGGGTATTAATCTGACTGACGAAGCTGTATGAAAAAGCGCTTCTCAAAGTAGGAGTCATAAGAGATTTCGCAGTGAATGGGACGGCACGAAAGCCGATCGAATCCTCAGCGGGTCTTGGATCGATGTCTGTGCCTGCAACGACAATGAGCAGTCAGATTTTGTTCCATCAACGACTGCATATCCATCTACACTGTTATTTGAATGCTGTCCTATCAAAGGCGACACCGATACAGAATCCAAGTTAGCAGCACCTTATGCCGTCAAGGCTACGCTAATCTAGATCAAGAATGATCACAACCTTATTTAAGAGGATGTTTTAAAAGTCCAGATTCTTGTAGCCCTGGCGACTGAAGTCGCGGCTACACGGACAAAACCTGCCTTCGCAGGTTCCCAAGCCTTCACGTTTCGGTAGTCCGCGCAGGCGGACTTTGTTTACGTAGTCGCGGTTTTAACCGCCAGACACTTTTCAAACAACCTCTAAGAGGGATTGAAGCCTTAAAGGACGAGTGAGTCACATTACTGGTCTACCAAACGGCTCCTGTTTGAAGTCCAATGCCCTCCCTGCTGTCAGAACACTGCCTGTCCATAGTAATGCCCTAGACAGCGAAGATCATTTCTCCCAATAAGGCTTCACAGCATCTTGATTTGGGACACGGAACCGTTTTCGATCGCCTCTAATGCCTTTTTGCCCAGCTAAGGGAGAAGCATTTTATGCGGCTGATATCTAAAAGGCAGCGGTCGGTTTGTCTACGAATGCAGCCATCAAGCCGCTGTTCTCTTGACCTTCTGCCTCTTTGCGACGGTACTTCACTGAATGAGGAACTGCCATAACAATACCGAAACCAACCGATTTGAACCACGACCTCAAAGCACGACTCAGCGTTTTTCTACACGCGCTCATTTAGCAGTGCAGAAAAGCGCTTGTCTTGTCGCAGAACGTCAAAGTCTGAGTTTGTTCTAGCGATCTCACGGTATTCGCCTGGACTTAGCGTTACTGCTAGCTGTAGGTTTTCAAAGGCTAAATCGGAGTTCCCCTGTAGGGCATAACAGCAGGCTTTGTTGTACAGGGTATGTGGGCTGTTCGGTCTGAGCTGTAGGGCTTTGTCGTAACTGGTTAAAGCAGCTTCTAAACGACCCAAATAGTAGAGAGCGTTGCCTCGATTGGTCCACGCTTCTTCAAAATCGGGTCTAAATTCCAGCGCTTTGTCGTAGCTGGCAACGACTTTTTCGATGCGATCGAGCCGACGTAAAGCCAGTGCGCGGTTATACCATGCCCAGTAGTAGTCCGGCTTGAACTCGATCGCCCGATCGTAGCTCACCACAGCATCGTCGTAGCGTCCTAGATTACGCAGAGAGATGCCCCGGTTATACCAAGCCCAGTAATAGCTCGGTCTGAACTTGATCGCCTGGTCATAGCTGACGATCGCCTCTTCGTAGCGTTCCAAATCGTCTAGAGCGCTACCTCGATTATTCCAGGCTTCTGGAAAGCCCGGTTCATAATCAAGCGCCTGGTCGTAGCTAGCGATCGCGGCTTGATAGCGTCCCAGATGGTACAACGCATTACCCCGGTTGTACCAGGCATCGGGATAATCGGGCTGTAGCTGTAGCGTGCGATCGTAGCTGGCAACCGCAGCGTTAAAGTCCTTCTGTTTATTCAGATAAAGCCCTTTCTGGAAAAAGAAGGCGGCTTCCACATCCTGAACGTGGCTCATAGGTTCAGTATCTCAATGATTTCTTGTGCTCAATATGCCCAAGATCGGCAGTGGAAAAACATCTTTATGCATATTCTCAACAATTAGCCTGGAACGGCTATGGGCAATGGGTGAATCGCCTCTCATTCCTGTCTCTGTAGGATTACCTGAAGCTGCTGCGTTTGTAAGATCGCTTGAAAGTGGTTGTCACCTTTTGCCAAGGCGCGGTAGAGAGGCGGATTGAGTTTGATTGCCCGTTGGAGGTAGTTGAGTGCAAGTTGGGTATCACCCTTCAGAGCATAACAGCGTGCTTTACTGTACCAGGCATCAGGATTGTTGGGTTTGCTTTGCAGAGACTGGTCGAAACTGGCGATCGCGTCGTCATACTCTCCCATTTTGGTGAGGACGGTGCCTCGGTAGTTCCAGGCATAATAGCAAGAGGGATTGATTGTCAGGGTTTGATCGAGACTGGCAAGTGCTAGAGAGAGTCGATTGAGACTGGTCAGCACTTTGCTGCGACTGTACCAGGCTTTGTAATCAGCAGGATTAGACTCAATGACGCGATCGAAACTGGCAAGTGCTTCTTCATAGCGTTGCAGATGTGCTAAAGCATTGCCCTGGTTGTAGTGAGCTTTGAGATCACCAGGGGTTAGCCTGAGCGTTTTGTTAAAGCTGATCAGTGCGTCGTCGTAGCGCCCCAGTTTTGCCAGCACAATGCCTTTGCCATGCCACGCTAGAGCAAACTCAGGATGAATGCCTAACGCTTGCTCAAAACTGGCAAGTGCTTCCTGGTAACGGCTTAAGTTTTCGAGTGCGTAACCACGGTTAGTCCAGACTTCGCAAAGATCAGACTGAGTTGCTAGAACCCTGTCATAGCCAGCGATCGCGCCTTCATAATGCCCCAAGCCGTACAGAATATTGCCGTGACTGTACCAGGCAGCAGAGTTCAGATCATGCTCCATAAATCACCCTAGACCCCAAGAACTCGTGTTCCTAGAGTGACCAAAAGCGAACCAAATTCTCTCACAGGTGTCTAGATTCCGTGAATTTACGCCTATTGTCTATGAAGCAGGCAGGAATTTCTCTTAAGCCATTCCAACTCTTAAGCCATTCCAACAATGATGTGTACGCTCATGAATTGAGATGAACCTCTCCTTGACCCACTGTTATGCATTTTGCCAGAACCACTGAGTTCCCAAAGGAAGTTACAGTGCAAATCACACAGAAAATTTTCTTGACAAATAAAACTGATCTGCTCGAATATGACTGAATTCTCAATTTAGAAAGTTATGTTCACTACAAAATTACAGGTTGCCTTTCTCGCAACAGCACTTTTTCTCTTTGTGCCTCCGGTTGTATTCACACCGCCAACCGTACTTGCTCAGAGCAATATCCGCACCCAGCGGGTTCAGTTTAAGCCTGGTGCTAACAGCGCCACCGTCCAAGGCTCTATCAAGGGCTACCAGACCGTAGACTATGTCCTGAACGCCAGAAAAGGGCAAATTATGAATGTCAGCATGGCAACCAGGCACAGTGCCACTTACTTCAACATCCTGGCACCGGGTGAAACTGAGGTGGCGATGTTCAACGGATCGATAAACGGGAACCAGTACGAAGGAACCTTACTAAAGAGCGGCGACTATAAAATTCGGGTCTACATGATGCGGAGTGCCGCACGCCGCAATGAAATGGCAAACTACCGCCTTGAGACGATTGTCTCAACCCGTGACAATACCAGCAGCGGGGGGGATGCGACGGTTCCTGGTACGAATTACAACGCAACTGGTAATATCCCATGCTCTATGGGTGGGGGGCAGCCCACCGCATCTTGTTCCTTTGGTGTCACCCGCCAAGGGAATGGAAACGGCACTGTTACGGTCACAAAGACAGATGGTCGCACCCGCGCGATCTTCTTTAAGAACGGAAAGGCTGAAGGATACGATCAGAGTCAAGCAGATACTGGTAGATTCAGTGCAACAAAGCAGGGGGATCTCAACATCGTTCGCATTGGTCAGGAGCGCTACGAGATTCCAGATGCAGCAATCTTTGGTGGTTGATTCCCTGCTTCAAATTGTGGCTGCGGAAAGCACAGTTCTTGCAACCACTAACCTGATTGGTGATGCGTAACAACTCGGCTGAAGCGGTTTGTTGAGAGTTCCTGATGGTACTGCCAGTCACTTTTGCAGTACCATCAGGAACATTTAGGCAAAATGATTGGGCTGCGGCTATGCAAAGCCCGATCGCATCATCGTGCTAATGGATTTTGATTTTGTGCTGCTGAGCTTATGGTTTGCGCAATTCTTGCACATCTTGTTTCTGGACGTTTCGCACTGTCAATCCAAACTAAGATGTTCTTTTTCAATGAATGACTAAACGCTTCAAAATTACTGCTGGCTCTTTCGTTTGCTTGCAAGGCTTGCTGTAAATCTATCGGAATGGTCAATGCTTCGATCGCATCTAATGTAATCCATGAGCCATCTTGCTTTGCCGCTGCAATTTTTTTCAGCCCTGCCTCAGTCATTAGTCCCTGTTCAACCAACTCTTCAATATATTGCTTATTTAATTTTGACCACACACTCTTCTGCTTCCGAGGCGTGAAGATCTGCTTATAGCGGTCTTCATCTAACGATTTGACTTTACTATCTATCCAACCAAAGCAGAGAGCTTCCTTGACAGCCTCGCTGTATTGCACGCTTGGCTTCCCGCTTTTGACCTTGTAGTAAATCAACCAGATGCCAATTGAGGTGCGATGGTTTTTTTCTAACCATGTGCGCCATGTGTTGCGATCGCTGGCATAAATAGTCTCTAGTTGGTCGTCGAATTTTGACATTACACGATGACAAATAATACTCACGCTAAACGCTGATGCACCTTCAACCTAGAGCGTTTTTTGCGCTGGTGAGATATGGGTAAGGGGCTTCAGCCCTTGTGCAAAGACGATTGTACTTTAGGAGTTGTACAGAAATAACAGTATGGTACTGTAGCTGTCAGCCGTCAGTGAAAAGCCGATCGCTGATCCAAACGTGTGCCGTTATTGTTTAGCAAGCTCTTAGTCGCTCAAACAGTTCGACACCGCTCCTGTCAACGATCTGTTGTCTGGCTAGAGAATGTATGGAAATGATTGAAAGGATTCTTCCGCTGCCTGAGCACGATCAGCAAAAGATGATGCTTCCTCGGTTCGCGCTTCGGCAATTCTGCCTTCATTGGCATCGGCACGTGGAAATGAGTGTAACGACTGGTTATGGTCGATCGCTAACGCACGGCGGCTCTGAGCATCGGGAAAGTTGGGTTTAATTTCCAACGCTTTGTCGTAGCTGGCAACAGCGGATTCATAATCGCCCAGGTGCCCTAACGCTGAGCCACGACTGTACCAGGCAATGTGAAAGTCAGGGTTGAGGGTAATCGCGCGATCGTAGCTGGCAATTGCGTCCTCGTTTTGCCCTAGATGCCCCAGTGCAATGCCGCGACAGTACCAGGCTTCGGGCATCTCTGGCTGAAACTGCACCGCTTTATCATAACTAGCGATCGCTTCCGTATATAGCCCTAACTTGCGAAAGGCAGAGCCTCGACTAAACCAGGCTTTGGCAAAACCAGAGTTTAGCTGAAGGGCGCGATCGTAACTGGCAATTGCCTCACGATAGCAACCAGACTTGTAGAGGGCGCTACCCCAGTTATACCAGGCTTCGCGCAGGTTTGGCTTCAGCTCTAACGCTTGACGATAGCTCTCGATCGCGTCCTCGTACTGTCCAAGGGCATCAAAGGCATTGCCCCGGTTGTACCACGCTTCATAAAGGGTCGCGTTAACGGCTAAAGCTTTGTTGTAGCTATAAATGGCTTCTTCATGCCGTCCTAGCTTATGCAGCACGTTGCCCCGGTTGTACCAGGCTCCATACCATTCAGGTTTGATGGTTAAGACGCGATCGTAGCTACCAAGCGCTTCCCGGTAACGACCCATTTGATTGAGTGTGTTTGCACGGTTATACCAGGCATGAGAATAGTGTGGTCTGTAGTTAATCGCCTGGTCGTAGCTGTCTATAGCAGCATCATAGTGCCCTAGTTTGTATAAAATAATGCCCCGGTTATACCAGGATTTAGAGTAGTCTGGCTCAAACTCTAATGTCTTGTCGTAGCTCTTCAGCGCTTCTTCATAGCAACCCGATTTATCGAGCGCATTACCTCGATTGTGCCAAGCCTGATGGAAGTCTGGTCTAAGCTTGATCGCCTTGTCGTAACTGGCGATCGCTTCCTCATAGCTGTGCAAATTGTAGAGCGCCATACCGCGACTATTGAGGGCTTCTGGATAGGCGGGTTCTAGATCGATCGCCTGATTAAAACTAGCAACGGCTTCTTCGTAATGCCCTAATTCAGACAGCGCTACGCCACGAATGTGCCAAACGTGGTGCCAATCAGGGTGAAGCTGCAAGATGCGATCAAAGCTGAGTACAGCATCGTCAAAAGCCCCAGCTTGGCTGAGCTGTAGCCCTTGCTTTAATAAAAACTCTGCTTCTGAGTCCAGACGCTGATACATATCAATTGCTTGACAAGAGATGATCATTGACGATGAGAGGCGATGAGGGCATCACGGCGACCTGAGCAACAAACAACAGAAAAAGCGGGGCATTAACTGGCAAAGGTGGCTGCTAACGGTTGACTCGCAGTACCGCGATCGACATGGGGTTAGAAGAATTGGGCTAGAAGATTGAGCTGGGTACCCAATCAGTCAGTCGCTGTTGGTAGCAAGACTGAATAGCCCTTAAGGAATAAAACCATTTGCTGGGCTGAGCCTTCATGCTTTATTGTAACGTGAGTTTGAGGTAAGGCTGGGGTGGTCGCCATCTGCTATCGGTAGCTTAGTGGTGTCAGAAATAAGTAACCAAAATGAGCCTCAAGATGATCGACAAATACCTTTGGTCTATGTCAAGGTTTTACCTGTAAAAGTTTTTGCTGATGAGACAGGAGCGCCAAAACAACAGCACTCTCACTGCTCCAGAACAGTTTGAGCAAAAGCCCCAAGAATGCAGTTAAAAACCAATTACGCGAGGTGGAAAACTGAACGCAGCAGCAGTTGTCGCACTTCAAGCAAACTATGAAGAAGTATGTATCTCCACAGGAGGATGTGATTGAAACTGATATTCCCGTATGAACAAGGTAAATCTTTCGATTGGTCAGCATGCAGTAGAAAAATTTACACAGTGGAGCACCGAGTCGTATGTTTGAGAGCCATTCTGTTACCGAATTCGGTGCATTCTAGACGTGAGGGATCGGCTTGAGAAAGGTTCTGATTGCTAACTTAAACTCCCTCACTGTCATCTTCTTAGACTAGCGCTGTTAAAGTTTAGGGTTGGTCAAAGGGAGAGTAGCCTGTTAAATATCCGGTAAGGACGCTGTACTTGGTCCTGTTTTTATTTTTATTGATAGAAGAGATCTTCAACGTGTATGGGTAACTCAAAAATGCTTCGATCGCCACGCTTAGCCTGGTTAGAGGGAGTCCGCATGGCAGCGGCAGTTTTGCTATTGCTCTACCATGCTCAGTTGCTCTTCACTGGCTATGCATATACACCGCAACCAACGGGATTGGCTGACAACCTGCGTCAGTTGGTGACCCCTGTCGAAGGGGGTGCTGATCCAGGCTTGCTACTGCGCCTTTTGGGCATTCCAGGCTGGTTCGGGTTTCAGTTTGTGGATGTGTTTGTGCTCATCAGCGGTTTCAGCTTAGTGCTGTCATTGAAGGGGCAGCCGCTAGCCGTTGGCAGCTTTCTTAAGCGCCGTATTCTACGCATTCTATGGCCCTTCTGGACGGTAGCTTGGCTGTCTTATCCAGCACTGTGGGCGATCGGAGTTGCTACACACAGCTATATACCAAGCGTGTGGCATACCTTTGCTGGGGCAACGTTCCCATTGCTGTTTGATTACAGTGGCGAACTCCTGCTAGCCACGAGTGGTCCGTGGTGGTTTGTGCCCCTCATTCTTAGCTTTGCACTCATTTTTCCGTTCCTGTGGCATCTGCTGCAACGGTGGGGAGCGGTTAATTTGATGCTGATAAGTACGCTGCTAACGGTAGCATATCGAGCATTAGCGGTGTATAAGTTTGACGGTCACCCCACTTACGTCATTTTAGATACGCCGACCGACTGGCATCCATTCCTAATTTTCCTTGCCAAACTCAGTACTTTTGTACTGGGAATGGTAGTCGCACAGCTTTACATTCAGGGTAGAGGACCGCTTTTCTGGAAGCCTCAGCGAGCGTTGCTCTTGGGTGTGCCTATTTATGCACTCGGCTTTGTTTGTCAGTTCTACCGGGCAGGTTGGGTGTTTGTGGACTTGCTCTTACCCATCGGTCTGACGCTTTGCTGTATGGTGCTTTTTCGCATCATTGCCCAACCCCAACCGATCGCCACTGTCCTTGTCTGGCTGGGTGCTCATAGCTACAGCTACTTTTTGATTCATAACTTTGTGGTCGATCGCACGATCAGATTGGTTGTGCAGGATGATCTGTCTCTTTACTATTGGCTGCTCCCTGTGATGGTACTGGGAACGCTGATCTTGGCGGTTTTGGCAGATTATGCGAGTCCCCTGTTACAGCGCCTAACTGCTGCGCTACTCAGCGATCTGGACTATGTTTTAACACCGACAGCCGTGCGTCAGCGTCGGATTTGGAATCCACTGGTGGGCGATACAGTACTTTATAAAGGTACAGTGGGCTGGACAGTGCTAAAAGTCGAAAAACTACTGGATGAGCGAGAGTTCTTTTTGTGTCAAATCAGCGATGGACAGCGATCGCTATGGGTGAATGAAGATGATTTGGAGCCTGCCGTAAAGCGGTCTCCTCCAGGGGAAGTCAGTAAAAACTCTGCCTTTTTCTAAGGACGGCTGACGCTGCTGCAACGTTTGACACAACAGACCTTAATAATTGGAGGATGGCTAAAGTGAGGAACTGGACGGGCGATATCTCTAAAGTGGTTTACACCCATGTTTTGCTAATTGGTGTTCCAACCATTTTCTACTATTGCTTGCGAGTAGGCGGAATGCCGTTGATTAGAATTCACATGGCGATCGCCACGTTTTTTCTCCTCAGCTCCCTGGTTATTTTTTTGGAAGCCACCAACGCGTTGTTTCGGCGTTTTGCGGTTAAAAACAAGCGTGCTGGTAACAGCCGGATGGCTCAGTTTAAACATTCCGCTAAGTCAGTGCTGGGCGTTGGCGGCAGTAACAGCCTCCCCGTAACGGATCCTCTACCACGCTGCTCTTTTTTGGTCGCTGCCTACCTGCCGAACGAGCAGGATATTATTCTCGACACGCTGAAGCACATTCTCAACAAAGTGCAGCGATCGTCAGCAGGGCTGGAGGTGATTCTTGCCTACAACACGCCCGTCGATTTGCCCGTTGAAGACGATCTGCGACGGCTGGCACACATCCATCCGGAGTTACGCTTGCTGCGAGTGGACGGCAGCCACTCTAAAGCTGAAAACCTGAACGCCGCTCTACACATTGTGACTGGTGAAATCACCTGTATTTTAGACGCTGACCACCTCCCAGCAGCAGACTGTTTCATCCGGGCGTGGCGCTGGTTGGAGCATGACTATGATGTGGTGCAGGGGCGCAACATTATCCGCAACCATCGCCATAGTTTGCTGACGCTCAACATCGCGATCGAGTTTGAAACGCTTTACGGGGTTAGTCATGCAGCCAAGTCTTTTTTAACCGACTCCAGCATCTTCGGTGGTTCCAACGGCTACTGGCGCACAACGGTTCTACAGCAGATTCGCTTTAACCCAGCCATGCTGACAGAAGATATTGATGCTTCTATGAGGACTCTGTTAAGCGGCTACCGTATCCTGCACGATCGCAGTATTATTACAACCGAGCTTGCTCCTGCTGACTTCAATTCCTTTTGGTTTCAGCGCAAGCGTTGGGCGCAGGGTTGGCTGGAGGTCAGCTTTAAATACCAGCGTCGAGTTTGGAAATCCCACAACTTTACCCTATGGCAAAAAGTTTACTGGACGTATCTGCTCTATTTTTGTGTGCTCTATTCGCTGATTGCACTCCAAATCTTGCCGCTTATTTTGAGCCTGTTGCTTTATCAGGGCGATTTACCACCATCGGATAATCCTTTCCTTTGGTTCAGCACTGTAGTCACCTTTTCCAGCGGTGTTTATCAGACGCTGGTCACGATGAAAGTAGCAGCGGTGCGCTATCCAGTGATGTACTTTCTACAGCATGCTGTCATCATTTTCCTATACACCATCTTGAAAAACATGATTGCAGTTGTAGGGCTATACGACCACCTGAGTGGTCACAATAAATGGGTGGTTACGCCGCGTGGAAGCAAGAAAAAGCGTCTGCTCTCAACCCGCAAGCTTCCGGTTTTAGCGCCTACAGCAGCAGGGCTTGGGTCGGCAAAATAGGGCTGGCATCTACACTCACGCATCATTAAACGTCAGACTTTGGTCACGCTAACGACCCATTTCTCAGCGTTTCAGGTGCCTAATTTAATGGTGGTTAACCAGCAATACTGTCGTGCGTTCAGCTAAGTCGGGCATTCTAGGCTGGAACGCAGAGTCATACAGCCGAAATGAAGCAATCACAAAGGATTATTCCGTTGACACGCAGACGCTTTACCCACCTTACGATGTCAGGCGTTGCTTTCTTGATGTCTTTGAGCGCCGATCGAGTACAGGCAACCATGTCGCGCTCTGAGAAAGCAATTCAGCCGATCGGTCTACGGCGACCATCCAACTTAGGCACGACCTTCAGCCAGCTTCAATGTCATTACATGGGCTTGGACTACCAGGAGACATTCCGTCAGATCTGTTCACTAGGTTTTAACCGCATCCGTCTGTGCAGCTACTGGCATGAGATTGAGCCAGCCGAGAACCAGTTCGATTTCACAGCGCTGGACTGGTTGCTAGAGGAAAGCCATCGGCACGGCATTGATGTCGTGCTGACCGTGGGAATGAAAGCACCACGCTGGCCCGAATTTCACTTTCCCGATTGGTTACATGCTCGTCAAGACACCGCCACAAACCGGGCAGCAGTGGATCTCAATCCTGAGATTGCCGATCGCGCTTTGAACTTTACTCAGGCAGTTGTGAATCATGTGCGGGAGGCTCCGGCTCTCAAGTATTGGCAAATCGAAAACGAGCCGTTTACTCGCCTGGATATTACGGCTGGGCGCTATCTCAGCTATGACTTTGTGCGTCGGGAAGCAGCATTAGTCCGCTCGCTAGCAGCACCTAACCAGAAACTCCTAATGACAGCCGCTATTAGTCTGCCTGCTGCCGATTTGGCAGAGGACGATCGTGCCTTTCAGGAAAGCGTCAATATGGCAGACGCGGTAGGCATCAATGTCTACACCAAAGTCCCTGCTGGAAACTCACTCTTCTATTTACAGCCACTGCCGCCTTATTGGGAAAAGCTAAAAGAATGGCAGACTAGCCTTGCAACCAGCGACAAAGAAGACTGGATCGCCGAAGCGCAAGCAGAACCGTGGGAACCCAACCAGCTAGTAGCGATGGCGAAGGCAGAATACCCAAGCTGCACCCCCAAGCGTACCAGCAATCTAGTCAACTCACTCACCGATTTGGGCTACAGCACAGTCATGCTGTGGGGCTGCGAATATTGGTATTGGCAAAAGAAAAACGATCGCAACCTTTGGTGGTGGACAATGCAGCAGATTGTTCAAGCTTCAACGCTCAAAGCCTAAAGGCAGGAGTGATACTCGCCTTCAGCGCAAGCTTAACTGCTCGATTGAGCGCATAAGCGAGTGTTTTAATTGCGCTGGCGCTTGCTTCATTGCGCTTGTCCGCTTTGTAACGTAAGCGTTGTGCCACACTGCTAACCGTTACTGCCCTGGTACGATCGATGCTGGTGTCGTAGTCACCGCTGGCGTTATTACGGGCTGAACCTGAAGGACGGGAGTGCTAACAGTCGCGTTGACCGATGTTGGCTGCACTACTGATGTTGCAGGTGTGGGCGTGAGAAGAGCTGGAGCTGGTCGGGGTGCAGGTGCGGGTGTCACTGGAACCGATGGTTGAACAGGTGTCGTCACGATCGGTGCGGGCGTAGGCGTGACTGGAACCACTGGCTGAACTGGTGGGGTAACGATCGGTGCAGGCGCGGGTGTGACTGGAACCGATGGTTGAACAGGTGTCGTGACGATCGGCGCAGGTGCGGGTGCTGGCGTAACTGGAACCGATGGTTGAACAGGCGTAGTCACGATCGGCGCAGGCGCGGGTGTGACTGGAACCGATGGTTGAACAGGCGTAGTCACGATCGGCGCGGGCGCGGGTGTGACTGGAATCGCTGGTTGAACGGGTGTCGTTACCACCGGGGCTGGTGTCGTCGGAGTGGAAGGTTGAACGGGCAGACTGGGAGGTGAAGTTGGCGTACCAGGATTCGTCAACGTTGGAGTCCTGGAAGGAGCAGGGTCTGGGTTAGACAGCGTTGGACGAACTGGGACAACTGAACCCGGATCAGGCAATGATGGCTGTGAAGTGGTAGGCAGAATGGTCAGTGGAGCCGTACTTAGATCCGAGCCGGATGGAACTGGCGTTGGGACTAAGAGATTCGGCGTTAGGGTTGCTTGTACACCGGGTGGTGGCGTGAGACTAACGAAAGCAGGATTTTCAGACACTCGACCCGTTAGCGGCGTTTGTTCGCTGGCTGCCTGAGCGGTCTCTGCCTGTACTGCGGCAATGCCTGGATCAGCGCTTGGTGTCGCATTACTGAGAGGCAAGTCTAAGTCTTTGACCAGTTCGCTGGTCTGGTAAAACGTGTTCAGATCGAAGTTGTAAACCTGAACAACTTGATTCTGCACAATCACTGCCATCTGACCCGCTTGCAGGGTTTGAGCCTGCGAGGTTTCTCCGTTCGACACTTCAATACGGCTGTTTGTTAGTGCTCCCACGATCGTGGTGTTAGTGTCTTCGTTGTAGCGAACAAAGAGAGCAGACCCCCGGATGCCAGCCGCTGCGTTGGGTGTACGCACGTTGGTTCGTCCCTGACCCGGTGGAATCAATAGCAAAGCTGTGCCGTTGCCGAGATAGAAGTTACGGGTATTTGGCACAAACTGAAACAACGTCCGTTCACCAATCCGGGCAAGCGAACTGTCGTTGAAGCGAAGCTCTGCAAAAGACTGACGAGCCGTTGCTAGAGAGTCCCCAGGGGTCATAGTGTCTGAGTTACGGGCAGCACGGGTGACTCGATTTTTCAAGATGAGCTGCACTTGATTGCGGAGTGCCTGCACAGTCGCTCTGGTGAGAGGCGTTTCCGCGTTGGCAGCTTGCGGCAAGCTCAGCGTTCCAATACTAGACAGAATCAACGTGACGATCAGGAGTAAGTTGCGAGACATAATGGCTCCAAGCGTTCAGAATCACCCAGCGATCGCACCCTTGCTACGCTGCTACGTTGCTTCAAGCACCGATGTTGCCATCTTCTCAAGCTGCGGTCTGTAGCAAATACAATGAAGCGCTCTCTCGACGGGTGCTAAGTGTCGGGATAAGCTTCGTCGCTTGCGTCAAACATGACAGCCTTTAAGAGCAGGCTCAAAGCAGCCGTTTTGGAAAATTTTAAAGAGCTATGTGTTTCCTCTTCAGTATATAAACGCAATCCTAATTAAAGCAGATATAAAGCTTTCTAGTTACAAGCTTACGTTCATCACCTCTAAATGTCACTTTAAAACCTTAACAATCCCTACTTCGGGCGATGGCAAGTAGTTTGTTTCATTCGCCTAATGGCATAGGCTAGTAAGCAATACCCTTAGCTTCACCCTAGCCTGGTCTAACCGCAAGAAATCCCTGTTGTTAGCAGTATCGAATGATTCAGTAGTTCCACGGTTCCTGATTTGCAGATACGTCACTCGTCTACCCGTCGTCGGCTCTCTCTACTGAGCCGATTAGCAATCTGGCAGCAGATTATTGTTTGGAGCAGTTTACTGCTTAGCAGTCCCGCTTGGTCTGCGCCCAAGCCTACCGCATCCATCAGTGGTGCTGTTCAGCCTCGTCCAATCGCTGCTCAAACCGCGATCGCGGGCACTTCATCTCCATCGTACCGTCCGCAAAACTCGGCGTTGGCTACATTGCGAGCGCGACGTTACCGTGCGGCAGCTCTTCTGCCACTCCAACCGTCGCAGGCTACTACTACCACCGCCGACACTGCTGCCGACACTGCCGCCGACAGTGAAACGACCTCAGCCTCTTTTATTGACCCAGTAAGCACCCAAACCATTGCACAGCAGAGTGCTCCCTCGGTGACGCAAGAAGACGGTAGTACGCCGCCTGCTAATGGTGATCCGGAGCTGGGCGTTCTACGGCTACAAGCGCCCAGACGCTTGCCCTCCGCCATACCAACAGGTGATCTAGGTGGACAACGCCAATCTGGTCTAAAGCAGTGTGCGTCTGGTGCACAGCCCGACCCAGAGCTTGGTTGCCTCCCATTGCAACCGTTACAGCCACCACCACCACCCCGCCAACCAGCCGTTTACCTTCTCGCTCATGTGGATTATTTCCGCAGTAGCAATGTGTTCTCGGCGATCGATCCCGTGGATGATGGGCTTGTCAGACCGGGGCTAACGCTATTTACAGCACCAGCGATCGGACAAAACACCTACTTCGTCGCCTCTGTTGATGGCAATTTGGTTCGGTACAACACACAGTCTCAGATTGATTACAACGAGCTGAGGTTTAGAGCCGGAATCTTTCAACGGCTTTCGCCAACTATGTTTGGTGAGATTGGCTGGAGCAACCAGCAACTTTTTATTGCCGGAAGCAAGCTGCCAGGGTTGCCAGCGGGAACCCGGTTTTTAAATGATCATGGGATTCGCTTTGAGTTGAGCCGACGCGATCAGTTGAGCAAGCGCCTGTCTTTGAATACGTTCTATCAGTTAAGGCTCAGTTTTGCTGATCCTGACAGCCGATCGCGGTTGCTCAATTCCTTTATCGCTTCGTTCAGTTACGACTATCAGCCAAATCTTCAGATTGGGCTTGACTATCAGTTCGCGCTGGCAAACTTTACGGTTGTCAAGCGCGATGACCAATACCATCAAGTGGCAGCTCGATTGACTTATACAGCATTCCGCAACACCCAGATGAATGTGTTCGTCGGTTATAGCTTTGGTCGCTCCTCTGATCCCACGATCGCATTTAATGGTCTCATTTTAGGAGTCAGCCTGACGGTCAGTTTAGGTCTTTTTTGAACATGAGCGATGACGTAATGCCTGTTACGTGGCTATAACTGTAAAACGCCAGTTGAAGTCACTGTAAAATCTCTTAAAACTCTCTGGAATTGCCCTACATCACTGAGTAGAGAGAGGCAGCAGCAGGATTTGTTGAAACATCTAAACGTGCAGCTATAAACGTCGGTTTTCTATGCACATAGTCAGCTTTAGGCAGCATCGTTGGGTCTGTTGCAGGTTCAATCTTCAGGGGCATCTACCTTCATCGATTCAATTCATTACAGGTAGTGTTCTGGAGTCGCTTCTATGTTAACCAGATTTAAATTGCTATTTCTCAACAGCACGTTGAGTCGGATGGTGCTGATCTTTGTCTGCACTTTGTGTCTTGTGCTGGTGGCACGATCGCCGATCGCTGCCCAAGCACCAACGATTAATCAAGCCAAAATTACTCAGGTACTCGACGGTGCTCAAATTTTTATTCAAAACAAGCAAGCAAAGCTAAATGACTCTGCCAACAAAGGTCAACGCGTGCGTACCGGAGAAACAAGGGCACAGTTGACGTTTAACACAGGCGCGATCGGGCGCTTAGCCCACAACTCAGTGTTAACAGTGGGTCAATGTGCCCGCCTGCAAAAGGGAACACTACTGGTCAATGGTGCCATCAATGGTTGCACCTCTTCTGTTGTAGCGGGTGTACGCGGGACAACCTATGTCCTGGAGGCAACCGAAACGGGTGAAACAGGCATCAAAGTGCTGGAAGGCGAGGTAACGATCGCACGTCGGCAAGATCAGGAAAGCGACACTGAACCAGCCTCTGGCAGCAAGCAATTCTCTCTGCCCTCGATTATGCCAAGCCTGCCGATACCAGAGCCAGAAGCGTCGCCTAGTCCCGTGCCTGAGCCACCTGCTGCGACTGATACGACCCCCGCTAATGCCAACGAAATCGTGCTCAAAGCGGGGGAGAAAGTTAACGTTAGCCCTACAGGAACCTTAGGACTGGTCGAAAAGCTAACCCAAGGTGATTTCACTACTCTTCTGAGGGGCAACCTCTTCAATGGTTTTACGATTCCGTTGCCTGGTACGGCAAAGCTTCAGGCAAGCTTCCAGCAGTTGTTTCCCGGTGTACCGTTCCCCGTTCAGCTACCGAGTCTTCCAATTCCGAGTGTGCCGATTCCGAATCTTCCAATTCGGTTGCCGTTTTAGGAAGTGAGGAGTGAGAAGTGAGGAGTGGGGGGTGAAGGAGTGAGGGGGTGAGGAGTGATTTCGAGTTGCTCCTGACCGCTGCCTCCTGCCTTTTGCTCCTGCCCTCTGCCTTCTGCCCTTTGCCCACGTTCGACTGCCCTCTGCCCTCTGCCCTCTGCCTTCTGCCCTCTGCCCTCTGCCTCCTGCCTTCTACCCGACACTAACGAAGCAAACCGATGACCAAAAGTAATCGCCGATGGCGTGTAAAACCTGCCGCGATCGCGCCTGTATGCATTAGCTTCTGGGCGATGGCAGGCGCGATCGCGACAGCATTCAACCTACAACCATTGCGGCTGCTGGAGCTACAAACTCAAGCGCTCTTTTTTCGATTGCGGGGTGCGGTCGCGCCACCGCAGGAGATTGTGATTTTGGCGATCGATGATGACTCGTTAACGCGAGGGCGAGACTCCAGGGATTTGAAGTCATTAGCCGCAATTCAATCCTGGCCCTGGCGGCGGACTGCCTATGCAGACGCGATCGATAACCTGATGTCAGCAGGAGCCAGATCGGTTGCGGTTGATGTGCTGTGGGATTTGCCCAGCGATCGCCCTGCTGACGATCAGCGCCTCCAGCAAGTCTTGAAACGGTATGCGGGTCGCGTCACTTTGGCAGCGCTACACGCGTCTTCACAAAGCAACGGAGGCGGTCTTGATCAGTTGGTCTACCCCGATCCATCCTTTCAAGTTGAACCAAAATCGATTGGCTTTATCAACTATCTCGCTGAAGCAGACGGGCGATTTCGTCGCTTTGCCAGCGTTTATTTCAACCAGATTGATACTGACCTACGCCGATCGCAGCCAGATTTGCGATCGTTTGACGAAGCGAGCCTACACGTCTCAAAGCTGCCGTTTACACCCCCCAAAGGTGATTACATTTTTTTCTACGGTGGTCAAAACACGTTTACAACGGTTTCGTTCTGGCATGTGCTGTATCCCCAAAATTGGGCGTTGCTAAAGCAGCAGCAGGTCTTCAAAGACAAAATTGTGCTGATTGGTCCCACCGCTGCCTTTCTACAGGATATCCACCCCACTCCCTTTGGCGAGATTTCTGGTGTCGAAATTCATGCCAATGCGATCGCGACGATGTTAGAGCAACGTGCGATCGCTGAAGTGCTTCCCGATCCGCGTTGGCGAGGAGTTTACTTATTACTGGGCATTACGGGTTTAGGGCTTGCCATCAGTCAATTATCAAAACGTGCCACGCTGCGCTTCCTCCTTTCCATTGCTTTTGCCAGCGGGTGGTTGTTGATAGGGTATGTCAGCTTTGTCTCTGGCGGTTTTATTCTCCCCGTTGCCACACCAATGCTGGCGATCGCCCTCACGGGTCTTTCCTTTCTGGGCACCGGAGCTGTCAGCGACCAGATCGAAAAGCTCCGGTTGCGCCGCACGTTGGAGCGCTACGTTGCCGCGCCGATCGTCGAAGAAATTCTCAGCCAGCCAGAAGAGTTTCAGGCGTTGTTGCAAGGACGCAAACTCAACGCAGCCGTCCTGTTTTGCGATATTCGCGGTTTTACCACACTGTCTTATAAATTGCCGCCTGAACAACTGGTAGCGCTGCTCAACACTTACCTGAATGCCATGGTAGAAGCGGTTGCTACCGCCAGTGGCACGATCGATAAGTTTATTGGCGATGCAGTAATGGCAGAATTTGGTTCCCCAGTTTCCTATGGCGAAAAGACAGATGCGATGAATGCAATTCGAGCTGCCTTGGGGATGCGTCGATCGCTGGCAGCGCTGCGATCGCAATGGCAACAAGAGGGCAAAACCATGATTTACCACGGCATTGGCATTAGCTACGGCGAAGTTGTTGCGGGCAATATCGGATCGCTGCGACGCTTGGAGTATACCGTGATTGGTGATACGGTCAATGTTGCCAGTCGCGTTGAAGGTCTCACTAAAAGCTTCTGGACAGATATTTTGATTACAGAGTCGCTGTATCAGCTGGTGCAAGAGCAAGTTGAAGTCGTGTTTGTAGGCGAACATTTGCTGCGTGGACGCGAAGACAGCCCCACCCCACTCTACAGTTTGGTGGGTTTGAAGGGTGAATCACCAACCCTGTACCATCAAGTGCATGAGGAGTTAAGACGCTACTTGGGCTACAAAGAGTCATCAACGTAATCTATTACCTGTGTACGTTAGGAACAGTAAGGAATAACAATTGGTAATGGGTTACAGCGCATTGCTTTCCTCGTCTTGCGATCACAGAGTAGTTAAAGGTTAACTTGGTGCAATGAAGTTGCCGTCGTGTAGTCTTAACTTCACTAACAAAGTATAGAAGCACACAGGTACGAACTTGATTACTACATCTCAAGCAGGACATAGAAAGAATAGCTCACTCTCTACTGCAACAGCTTTTAATAAGCTGTTCTGCTTTTTAAGTGAAACAAAAATAGCAATGTTATTTTGGGATCAAATGGGGACAGCATGAAGAAATGAAGTTTCTCCTAGACACGAACGTCATTATTCCAGCAGAACCTGCAAGCCAGCAAATCCTTGAGTCAGGCGCTATATTTGTCACTGAACTCCTTCGGCTACTCGCAGAGGGAAGCCATCAATTTTATGTACACAGCGAATCGATCAATGAAATTCGTGGAGATCGTAATAAGACACGCAGAGAAGTGCGGGAAGTACTTCTCCGGAAGTATCCCATTTTGCCTAATGCTCCAAAAACAAGCAAAAGACTTGAATCTATTTTAGGCAGTCATTCCCTAAATCGACACGATAAAGTCGATCTAATTCTCTTAGCAGCGCTCGATTCAGATGCTGTTGATTATCTAGTAACTAATGATCGTGGTCTTCACAAAGAAGCATCTCGATTAGAGTTGAGCGCTAGGGTCTGTACTCCTGTAGAAGCGATCTCTATCATAAGAGCACTTTTTCCAGTAACACCAGTTCCGCCTCCAGCAGTAAAAAGCGTATATGTGCATGAACTAGATCAAGAAGATCCTATTTTTGATTCATTGAGAAAAGATTATCCAGGATTTGATGTGTGGCTTACAAAGTGTAAAAGAGAACACCGAAAAGCCTGGATTATTGACTCTCCAACCAAAGGCTTGGGTGGGTTATGCATTATCAAATCAGAAACTTTTCCTGAATATGCTCTTCCTACTCCAACTCTTAAAATATGCACCTTTAAAGTTTCTGAGAATAGTCGTGGCTATCGTTATGGCGAATTACTACTTAAAGCAGTATTTGATTACACCTTCAAGAACAATTACTTATCAATCTACTTAACAGTATTTCCAAAACAAGCTGAGCTTATTAGTCTTTTTGAGGGCTTTGGGTTTCAAGCTTTGAACAAACCGTCTCTAGATTTAGATGATGAGCTTATTCTTGGCAAGATGCTCAAGTTCTCAGTAGAGGACTATAATACTCTCAATCCTCTAGATTTTAATATTAAGTTTGGTCCCTACAATGTCAAATTTGATGGGGCACAAGCGTTTATGGTACCAATTGTCCCCAAATATCACCGTATGCTTTTTCCAGAAGCAGAAGCACAGCTAGAAGTTATCCCTGGACAGTATCCTTTTGGTAATGGTCTTCGCAAAGCCTACCTTTGCCATTCCAGCATACGGCGCATCTGCCCTGGAGACATATTATTCTTTTATCGTTCTCGTGAAAATCGCGGGATCTCAGCATATGGGGTTGTAGAGAATATAATTATCTCTAAAAATTCCACAGGTGTTGCTCGCTCCGTTGGAAAAAGAACTGTTTATAGATTCCATGAAATAGAGAAAATGTGTAGTAAAGAAGTACTTGTAATCCTGTTTCGCCTATCTTATATTTTAATTCAACCTATTTCTATTCAAACCTTAATTCAAAAGGGGATTCTCAAGACTGCCCCACAATCAATTACTACTTTATCCGAAGAAGCAAAGCAATGGTTGAAAACTCAGTTTTCGAATCAGTATTAATGTCAATTCACCCTGAGTTTGTCAGGCTGATTTTAAATGGTAAAAAGAAAGTAGAATTTCGTAAAATACGCTTTTCTATAGATGTTTCCCATGTTGTAATTTACGCGACTTTACCGATCAAAAAAATTGTAGGGTACTTCGAAGTAAAAAATATTAACACTGGGAGTCCGGATGAGCTATGGAGCTCTTATAGAAATATTGGGGGAATTGAGGAAGAACGTTTCTATGAATACTATAAAAATTATTCAAATGGAATTGCTATAGAAATAGGGGAAGTCTATAAGCTAGACAACTATCTTCCACTCAGCTATATCTCATCGTCTGCTCCACCACAAAGCTACTCGTACATAAACCGAAAAACATTTGAACAAATTGTTGGAATGATACACAGAAAAACAGAGTCGACATTGAGACGATAAGCTGTAAGGGCAGTGTTTGAATACAAGCAAGCAACAGATGGAGAATAGCACGCTCCAATAGCACCTTTTTCCTACTATCCTCATGGATTTGGAAGCCCTCCTTCGGCTCAAACGCACGATTCGCACGATCGGGTTTGATGATGCACCGTTTACGCGACGGGCAAGTGAACCTGTAGCGGTGGCAGGAGTCGTTTGTGCTGGCACTCGCTTTGAAGGCATGGTGTGGACGCACGTACAGCCAGATGGATGGGATGCGACCGCTACGCTCACTGAAACGCTCCTTCGCAGTAAGTTTTTGCCGCAAGTGCATGTGGTGCTGCTGGATGGCATTTCGTTGGGTGGGTTCAATGTGATCGATTTGCCACTGCTTGCCAAACAGCTAGAGCGTCCGTGTGTTTCTGTGATGCGGCGCTTGCCGAAATTGGACGCGATCGCACATGCGCTTCGCCGCCTTCCCGAACCAGAGCGCCGCTTGGAAATTCTCCAGCGCGCAGGCAGTATTCATGCGTATCCACCGTTTTACTTTCAGGTTTATGGGGCTGAACCATCCATCATGGCAAAGGTTCTTCAGCAACTAACCGATCGTGGGCACGTGCCTGAAGCACTGCGGTTAGCTCATCTCATTACATCAGCAGTCGTTAAGGGTGAAAGTGGACATCAGGCGTAGGTTTGGAATAGCGGTCAGCAGTTAGCGGTCAGCGGTCAGCAGTTAGCAGTCAGCGGTTAGCGGTCAGCGGTCAGCAGTTAGCGGTCAGCAGTTAGCGGTCAGCAGTTAGCGGTCAGCAGTTAGCGGTCAGCGGTTAGCACTGGATTGATAGCCGATCGCTGAAAGCTGATAGCTGAAAGCTGAAAGCTGATAGCTAATTCAAACTTGACGTGGACGTTAAAGTTACGCTATAAGTAAAGCGTGAACGAACGAATGCGGATTGGTGAATTTGCGAAACGGGCGGGTGTAACTCCTCGCACAGTGCGCTACTACGAAAGCTTGGGGCTGCTGGGTCCCAGTGAACGGGAAGGTGCTGGTTTTCGGTATTACACCGACGTAGAGTTAGCCATTCTGCAAAAGATTAACATTTACAAAGGGTTGGGTTTGAGCCTGGATGAGATTGCCGTTGTGCTGCCGCTCTATTCTGAAGATCCGACTGGAGTGCAAGGAAAGCGGAAGCTCGTCGAAATTCTCAAAGCACATCTTCAAGAAGCGGATGACAAAATTGAATCGTTGAACCAGTTTCGATCGGAACTCCAGGCAAACATCGATCGCATCCAGCAATGGATCGATGAGCGCGTCGAAGGCGAGTAATTTTTTTGCTCCAAATATGACGTTGACGTAAAAGTTAAAAGAGGTGAGGCATGCAAGAAGTCATTCCACAAGGTCAGTCTGTACGGGTTTTCTGGCGGCACCGAATGGTTGTGCAGCAGCCAAAGAAGTCTTCCAGGAGCGGGATATATGAGCCGAGGCACCCAACCACGATCGACCGTTGATTGAAAGTTGAAAGCAACGATTGAAGTCAGGCAGGAGATTGCAAATGGCGGGTAAATTAGCAGGAAAAGTGGCGATCGTCACAGGTGCGTCATCAGGTATTGGTGAAGCAACGGCGATCGCGCTGGCAGCAGAGGGAGCAACCGTAGCGATCGCAGCTCGTCGGAGCGATCGACTGGCAGCATTAGCGAAACAGCTTACAGAGAAAGGCGGACAGGTTTTGTCGATTACTGCTGATGTGTCTGATGAAGCACAGGTCAGCGTCATGGTGCAGAAGACTCAAGCAGAATTTGGCAGAGTCGATATTCTCGTCAACAATGCAGGCGTAATGCTGCTGGGCATGATTGATGGAGCCAACACCGAAGACTGGCGACGGATGATTAACCTCAATGTGCTGGGGTTAATGTATGCCACACATCAGGTGTTACCGCTGATGAAGGCGCAGGGCGGGGGACATATCGTGAACATCTCATCGGTTGCGGGTCGCGTTGCCAATGCTGGAAGTGGTGTCTATAACGCCTCGAAATGGGCAGTCGGCGCGTTCTCTGAGGCGCTCCGCAAAGAAGTCTACCAGAACAATATTCGCGTCACGATTATTGAGCCGGGACTGGTGGCAACCGAATTACCGCAGCACGTCACCGATCCCAAAGCGAAGGAGACGACTGCTAGTTTTTATGGGTCGGTCAAAAATCTGGACAGTGAGGATATTGCAGCGGCGATCGTCTATGCCGTGACGCAGCCTTCTCATGTGAACGTCAATGAAATTCTCATTCGCCCCACGGAGCAAGAGCGGTAAAGCAAACTCGTAAGGACGTTACATGCAACGTCCTCACAGCAAGATTCTGTAGGCTGAGCATTGCCCACCCTACTGCTGAGCTAAGCTCCATCGTTCGAGTTCAGCGCTGCATTGTCCGAGTTCTAAGCTGCATCATCCGAGTTCAGAACTGCATCGTTCGAGTTCTAAGCTCCATCATCCGAGTTCTAAGCTCCATCGTTCGAGTTCTAAGCTCCATCATCCGAGTTCAGAACTGCATCATCCGAGTTCTAAGCTCCATCATCCGAGTTCTAAGCTCCATCGTTCGAGTTCTAAGCT
>NZ_JCACKI010000075.1:0-121153 GCF_059505325.1 Tildeniella sp. | reverse complement strand
CCATCATCCGAGTTCAGAACTGCATCATCCGAGTTCAGAACTGCATCATCCGAGTTGTAAGCTCCATCTTCGAGTAGTCGCGCCTCGATCGCATTCGTTTCAATCAGCACAAACGTAAACCATACACAGGAACGCTTTCATGCAAACGAGAAAACTGGGTAATCAAGGGTTGGTTGTTTCGGAACTCGGGCTGGGTTGCATGGGGATGTCGATCGCCTATGGCGCAGCCGATGAAACCGAATCGATCGCCACTCTTCACCGCGCATTAGAGTTGGGTGTCACCTTCCTCGATACCGCTGATGCGTATGGTCCGGGTCACAATGAGGAGTTAATCAGAACGGCAATCAAAGATCGCCGCGATCAGGTAACTCTGGCAACAAAGTTCGGCATTCAGGGCTTTGATGACACCTTTCAACTGTTGATTAATGGCAGTCCTGAATACGTGTACCAAGCCTGCGATGCTTCCTTGCAGCGATTAGGCATCGACACGATCGATCTGTATTATCTGCATCGGGTTGATCCAACGGTGCCGATTGAGGAAACTGTGGGCGCAATGGCAACGCTGGTAAAGCAGGGAAAGGTTCGCTACATCGGGCTTTCGGAAGCATCTTCAGAAACCATCAGACGTGCTCATGCCGTTCATCCCATTACCGCGTTGCAAACCGAATATTCGCTCTGGAACCGCGATCCAGAAGATACCATTTTGCCAACGGTGCGCGAATTGGGCATTGGCTTTGTACCCTACAGTCCGATGGGGCGCGGGTTTCTCTCTGGGCAAATTACCAGCCCCGATGATTTTGCTGCTGATGATTTTCGTAGAACGTTGCCTCAATTTCAAGGCGATAATTTCTACAAAAATCTACAAGTGGTCGATCGCGTTAAAGCGATCGCGGCTGAAAAAGGAGCAACACCCGGACAACTCGCGCTTGCCTGGTTATTGGCTCAGGGCGACGATATTGTGCCCATTCCTGGAACCAAACGCCGCACTTATCTAGAAGAAAACGTCGGCGCAACAGCAATCAAACTAACACCGGAAGATTTGCAACGGCTTGAAGACGTAGCACCAAAAGGATCTGTGGCAGGCGATCGCTACGCTGAATCAATGATGAGCAGCGTCGATCGTTGAAACTACACCGATTGATAGACATACTCCACTCAAAACAACTGTATGAAGAGGATTCAACCCATGAAAACGAAGAAATTAGGCAATCAAGGTCTCGTAGTATCCGAATTGGGACTCGGCTGCATGGGCATGTCTGAGTTTTACGCTGGACGCGATGAGGCAGAGTCGATCGCCACGCTCCATCGCGCTTTGGAACTGGGTGTCACCTTTCTTGACACCGCTGATATGTATGGTCCGTTCACCAATGAGAAACTGGTCGGTCAGGCAATTCGCGATCGGCGCGATCAGGTCATTCTGGCAACTAAATTTGGCAATGTGCGATCGGAGGAAGGCGGCTTTCTCGGTGTCAACGGTCATCCTGATTACGTTCGTCAGGCGTGTGATGCGTCGTTGCAGCGCTTGGGCGTGGATGTGATTGATCTTTACTACCAGCATCGTGTTGATCCTACTGTGCCGATCGAAGATACGGTGGGCGCAATGGCAGAGTTGGTGCAGCAGGGTAAAATCCGCTATTTGGGACTTTCCGAAGCAGCTCCGGCAACGATTCGACGGGCACACGCCGTACATCCGATTTCTGCCTTGCAGACTGAATATTCGCTCTGGAGCCGTGATCCTGAAGACGAAATTCTGCCAACTATTCGTGAATTGGGCATTGGTTTTGTGCCGTATAGCCCTCTCGGTCGCGGCTTTCTATCAGGGGAGTTCACCAGCCCTGATGATTTGCCTGCTGATGACTATCGGCGCAACTCGCCACGCTTTCAGGGTGAGAATTTCTACAAAAACCTGGAATTGGTGGAACAGGTAACGGCGATCGCCACGACCAAAGGTGTCACGCCCAGCCAACTTGCACTGGCATGGCTCCTTGCCCAAGGCAACGACATTGTGCCGATTCCCGGTACGAAACGCCGCAAATATCTGGAGGAAAACGTAGGCGCAACTGCCATCACGTTGACACCGGATGAATTGAGTCAGATTGAGGCTGTTGCGCCAAAAGGTGTCGCAGCGGGCGATCGCTACCCCACGCAACACATGAGCGCGGTGAATCGGTAATCAGTTGTTGGTTGTTGGTTGTTGGTTTTTAGCAGAGCGATCGTACTGGTTGGTGCGATCGCTCTGCTTAAGATCGTGGTGGTCTGCTGTCAACACAACGGATGAGAATGGGCGATCGTGTTAGTCCTGACCGTCTGTCCAGGGTCCCCAGATGGCAAAGGTGATGCCAGGAGTCTGGATGTTGACAAACATTGTTTTACCATCGGGTGAGAAGCAGGCTCCAGCAAATTCATTATCCGCAAAGGCATCTTTGAGGGCAGCATCCGTGCTGTTTGCAAAGAGAACATTCTTCGCAAATTGATAGAGTTTACCCTTCTTGGTCACACCCACCAGATACTGCTCACCGCCGCCATCCTCGCACAGAATCAGATCGCCGAAGGGAGTCACGACCACATTGTCAGGCTCGTCGAGCAAATCTCCGGCAGAAGAAGCCTCAACTAACAGCTTGAGTGTTTCTTTGCGGGGATCGTATTCCCAAACCTGACCATTACCCCGAACATTATCAAAAGCTGGGGTTCCCGCCTGGGTCGCCACAAAGTAAACTTTACCGTTGCCATAAAACGCGCCTTCACCCCGGAAGAAGATGGCAGCGCCCTTAGCCTGTGCTTGACCCCGAACTGATTCCGGCTTGCCGAGACTATTAGCCGTATCGTCGTTGTCGGTAAAATCAGGATCGGGATTGTCAACCTTGACCCATTCCACCTCAAACTCTTGCTTCACCTTAATCAATCCAGGCTGTCCGCCCTTGCCAGGAACAGGAAGGTTGGGGTTGTTGGTTGTAATGAGCGCAAAGTTTTCTGCGCCCTTGATCTTCAGCGCATACAGAGTGCCGCCCTTTTGCAAGTCGCCCAACTGGATCTGCTTGGGTTTTTTGCCTTCTTCAATCACTCTGGGCACAAAGCGGTAGAAGCAGCTATCGCCACGGTCTTCTGTTTCGTAGATGTAGCCCGTTTTGGGGTCTACGGCGATCGCCTCATGGCTGAAACGCCCCATTTCTTTTAAGGGAATTGGATTCACAATGCCGCTGTCAGCATTTGCATAAACGTCAAAGTTGTAACCATGCTTGACGATCGCACCAGTCGCACTGGTCGTGTTTGAGAAAGTCTCTTCGCAGCTAATCCAGCTACTCCAGGGTGTGCCCCCACCAGCACAGTTGGTTCTCGTGCCAGCCAGAGAAACAAAGTCTTTGATCAGTTCGCGGTTACGTCCGACGACCAATGTGGTTGTGCCACCAAGCGCAACGGTTGAATAGCGGTTCGTTCCAGAAACCGGATAGTTGTAATTGGCGGGCAGAGAGGTGCTTAACTCATGGTTACGCACCAACAGTACTGTGTTGTTGGGACCAGGAAACGCTGCCATACCATCGTGACCTGCGGGCACCTTGAAGCCATCGCTCATCGGCTGCCCAACAATAGAGATTGCCCGGTAGTTGAATCCAGGCGGAAGTGCTAACAGAGGCTCTTTACTTAAATCACCTAAAACAGTGTTGACGAGTTCTTCTGCGTTTACAGGCAGTTTGGGACTTAACGGACCAAAGCCAATACTTCTTGAAACTTTACCGCTGGCAACGCTTGCATAAAAAGCTTCCAGAGGAGTAAGCATGGTGACACTGGCAGCAGATGCCCCAGCTAAAGTCAAAAACCGACGGCGAGAGGTGCTCATTTATCTGTTGCCCTAAGAAATACGGCTCTCAGTATATAAAGCTACAAATACTTGTACGCTAAAGTCGGTTTAAGCTTTAGTTATTAAACTCTGTTTGAGTAGTAAGGATTTGCAACGTGTTCTCATCTAAGCAGCTTGATGATGAGTGCGATCGCCTTTTGTATCGGTTGGGTTAAAGCATGAAAGTCAATTCGCTCACACAGCATGATGTTAATTCCAGGACTTACGCATTTTGACCAAAACCTCGGAGGTTTAAACCACGATGTTGGTCACGCTGCTTGATGCTTGGTTAAAACCTCCGAGGCTTGCGTAAGTCCTCAAGATGTCAAGCTTGCAGTTTTTCTGGCTCAGCCCCAGCTTTGGTACGACTCCTGGTGCGGCGGCGAATCTGCTCGCTCTTGCGGACACCGCCAGCCGCCTGATACTCGCTGCTATTGCGACCAAATTTGGAAGCAACTCCAAGCAGCATGTGATCGCTTAGATCTGCCAGCGATTTTTCAAAGTCCAGCATTTCAACATAGGTGGAGTCAACAGTTGCCAAAAGCTGGTTGTAGGCTTCTTGCTTGGTTCGCATTTGCTCAATCGCGTCTAGAAACGTTGTTAGCGTACGCGAGTTGCCAAAATCCAGGTCTACGCCCAGCGATCGCAGCCCAGCCGCCCGACGATCGGCTTTTTCTAACACAATTGAAGTCCGCTTTTTACGAGACATCGGTGAATGCTCCTGATAAAGTACAGACTCAATCTAACCGCGATCGCTAACAAAACCGTTCAGCAGAATTGTCGAAAGTTTTGCGGACAGCAGACACAGTTGGCAAGCATTTCCGTAGATCTTCTGAAACTAACCTCACGCTTAACCGATGATCGGTAAAGTAGTTTTCACTGACGGTAGATGAGGTCTCGTTAACAGTAAACGGACGCTCATTCAGGGTGAACAGGGTCTCGCTGACAGTCAGTGAGTCCTCATTGACTGTGAATGAATGCTTGTTGACGGTCAAGGAGTCCTTGTTAACGGTCAAGGAGTTCTCGTTAACGGTCAATGAGACGCGATCGCCTTTATCTACAATATAGACATGGCTTTGCTAGTGTCTGTGTCGCTGCAACTTCAGTCACTAAAGCGAGCCGAGGTCAACCTTTTCAAACAATCCCTTAGGCTAATTCTGTCTGTTCAGGCACTAATACAGGATTTTGGACATCAACCCTTAGTTTAACAACCAGTAGGGTGGGCACTGCCCACCCTACGAGCCATCAACCCTTTCTGCTGAAAGCTAAAAACCATCGTGTTGTTTCTTTACAGCCTCTTAGCGTGCTTTTCATTCCACTGCTAAACAGCGTTCTTGTAAATCTTGCCGTCTTTCATAATCACGCTGAAGTTCTGGGCTGGATTCTCGATTAGTTTGATGTTTTCCAGCGGATTGCCATTCACTAGCAACAAGTCCGCCAGTGCACCCTCTTCAACGACACCCAACTTACCTGGATAGGGATTGCGAGGACCAGATAAGGCTAAAAGTTCAGCATTGGTACTGGTTGCTATCTTCAGCACTTGAGCAGGCGTGTACCAGCGAGCCAATTTCGCAAGCTGTGCTCCTTGCCGTGCCGCAACTTTGGGGTTGTGCAGGGTGTCGGTACCCCAGGCAAGTTTAATATTGTACTTCTTAGCCAGCTTGATCGCATTCTCGGTGCCCTGAGACACCTGGAGTTGTTTGGCGCGGTTGACTGAACCTTCCGGATAGGGATTTGCATCTTCATCGCCAAGAAAAAGCTGGATGCTAAGCCAAATTCCCTTCTCCGCCATGATTTTGGCAGTTTCCTCATCCATTAGCTGCCCGTGTTCGATCGATTTAACCCCCGCCCGAATTGCGGTTTGAATTGCAGTTGGCGTATAGGCATGAACCGTAACATAGGTATTCCAACTTGCGGCTGCATCAACGGCGGCTTTGAATTCTGCCTCGGTATATTGGCTAACATCCAGCGGGTCATAGCTTGAAGCCACGCCGCCACCCGCTGCCAGCTTAATCTGACTAGCACCCTGCATTAGTTGTTCTCGCGTTCTACGCAGCACCTCGTCTACTCCGTCGGCGATTACTCCTACGCCATAAATTTCCGCTGGGCTTGGCGGTGTCGCGGCGAACCTGGGAATCTCTTTCAGCGAGCGGAAGTCTCCATGTCCACTTGTCTGGGAGATCATCGCGCCAGAAGGATAGATGCGTGGTCCTGGTACGCTGCCGCTGTCAACCACCTTCTTCAGCACAAACGCGGGACCTGCCAAATCGCGAATGCTCGTAAATCCTCGCAGCAGCGTTTCGGTTGCGTTTTTCTGCGCGATTTGTAGCAGTTTTTCCGGCGTTATGCTGGGAGAGAGCAGTTCTTCGACCGGGGTAGTCGCCAAGATGATGTGCGTGTGGTTGTCGATCAGCCCCGGCATCAATACACGCCCTCCGCCGTTAATGCGGGTCAAGCTTATGTCTAATGGAGCGGGAATTGCAGCGGTCGAAATCTTTTGGATTTTGTTACCGACAACCAGCACGTTTGAAGGAGTAGACAACTGTTCCGAGGTTCCATTAAAAATTCGCACATTTTGGAATAAAGTTGCTGGCGGAGCTTGTACAGCAGACACAGAGGGTCGAGTCTGAGCATAACTGAATTGAGCGATGACCCCGAATGTGATGAGTATCCAAACACCTATTAGCACCTTATAGCGTGGTTGCATAAGTCTGGCTGTCCTTATTTTTGCGCTTAGAGCTAGAAACCTACTTTCACTACGTTTGCACAGCTACTTCTAGCCGTAAAATCCTATCATTTAAGCTCAAACTATTTAACAATAATTTTTCGTAACCAATTAAACACATTAAACACAAGGAAAGCGATCGTATCTTAATAATTTTTTAAGGTACAAAATAAAAAGATCATGTTAACGTTCTTATCGCAGCGGAGTGATTTATCTCTGCTGCTATTCTATTGTTGCAATTACAAAACCAAAAAACACAGCAAGTATAAAAGGAAACAAATGCTGTTACAGAATCGCCGAGTTGCGGCAATGAATCAGAGCTTTGATCAATGTGTAAAGAGCCATTCTTTGAAGCGACTCCTTCTGCGTTGCTGTGGTCTATCATTTGTTGCGATCGCACTTTCAATCACTCCAGTACAAGCAGCCGATCAAGTCGATCGCGTCGATTCTGAAATTGAGACTCCTTCCAATTTAGAGACACCGAAGATTCTCAACAAAGCGGAATTTGCTCAAAAAGAGGTGCGTTCAGTACAGTCGAGTGATTTACTTCCTGAAGTATTGACTCAGCCAAAACAGATTGCTCAAACTGATAGTTCGATCGCTCAATCTGTTTCTCAACCTGAACAGAGCGATCGCTGGCAATTTTCAGTAGAACCTTACTTTTTTGTCCCTCTGAATGTGAAAGCGGACATCACAGCCGCAGGACGAGGTGCAAGCATCCGCGCCGGACTGGGATCGATTTTGAATCTCGATCGAGCTTTTGATATTGGTGCACGATTGGAAGCGCGGAAAAACAAATTTGGCGTAACCCTGGACGCTTTCTACCTCTCGGCAGGACAGAGCGGCAATTTGGGCGTGACATTTCCAGCCGGAAGTTTGCAAAGTCTTGGCATCCCAACTGCGGCGAGGGTGAGTGCGGATGGCAATGTTTCACTACGGCAGGGCACGATCGACTTAGCTGCCTTTTATCGTGTGGTGGATACTCCTTTGAACCGTTCAGCGAGTGTTTATCCTCGATTAGTCGTTGAACCAACAGTAGGGCTGCGAACCAATATTTTTAGGCAAAAGCTAGAAGTCGATACGATTCGCATCGCTAACATTCCTATACCGTTCAATCGGGAATTTAGTGTGTCTAGAACAACGGTCGAACCGTTAATTGGCGCACGCATTGGAGTGGATCTCTCCTATCGCTGGACAGTGGGAGTTCGTGGGGATGTGTCAGGGTTTAATCTCAATGCTGATCGAGATATTACCTGGAATCTCCTGGTAGGAGCGCGATACCGTTTATCTCCCAAGACATCCCTTCAGCTTGCTTATAGTTTGAGCAATTTCCTGTTTGAGGAGGAAGGAAGACTAACACGCGCCAGACTGAACCTACGCCAAGAAGGATTATGGTTAAGTGCTTTGTTTGAATTTTGAGAGTGCGATCGCTGATCGTGTAGGTCGGGTGGAGCAGAACGAAACCCAACACAAGCTCTGAAGCCAACGCTCTGCTCTCCAGACTAAAGTGGAGGGGTCAAGTTGCAACGAGGTCAAACCTGTAGCAATTCGTCAACGACGCTACAGCGAAGAAGAGTTGGCTCGGCGCGGGCAGGCACTCTACAAATCTCAGATTCGACAGCAAGTTGAAACTGGCAGCGAAGGCAAAATCGTGGCGATCGACTACGTTTAATTTCACTCAGCTACTTATGGATGTATAGCCGAATGGCACGGACTTAAGGAAAGTGCTGTCGGAGTCGCCCCCTAAATCCCCCAATTCTGGGGGACTTTGAAGGTTTTACTCCCCCAGAATTGGGGGTCGGGGGGCAGGTTGGATCGTTATTTCAGTGCCATTCATGTATAGCCATATTTCCAAATTGTTGTCAAAACCAGCGTTTGGAACGTATCTATCCCGTAGTAAATAGACTTTCAGAACATAAAAAACAATCCTCCGGATGCCGCCGTAGATGAGCTGCAAAAGTATCTACGTTAGATGGTTTTTGGTCATGAGTTCTCTTTTCACCTTGACTGCCCCTCAAAAACTGACGCTTGGCGTATTAGGTGCTGTTTTTCTTGGTCTCAGTACCGGAAACGCTACTCAAGCAGCAGTTCTTTTTAACAACAATGCACCAGATTTACAAAATGCAGTTAGGAGCGACTTTAGCTTTCCGGTAGAAGCTGGTGATGACTTCAGGTTCACCACCAGCAATGACATCAGAAGCATTACCTGGAGTGGCACTTACGCTACTAACAGCGAATTTCCACTGCCAGCAAATGCGCCAGCCGCAGATAATTTCTCTATTCGCATTTTTTCGTTCATACAAGATCCGCGAGGGCTTGAAACGCCAGCGATCAACCCATTGCTTGCGTTCAACCCAAGTGCTATCAACCGAAATATCTCAGGGACACAAATCCAGAGTCAAGGGAATAGGTACGATGTCTATAACTACGCTTTTAACTTAGCAACACCGTCCACGCTTGGGGCTGGAAATTATTTCTTATCGATCGTGAACAACACCAGCGCACCTGGTATTAACTGGTTCTGGGCAACGAGTAGTCAAAATGGCGACGGCTTTGGTCGTGAACGTCCCGGTGATGACTGGTTTCGAGACGGGAACAATGTCGGACTGTCTTTTACAATTAGAGACGATACTACACCCGCTCCGCCAACCTCACAGCCTGCACCAGTGCCACCAGAAGCAGTGCCAACACCTGCATTGTTGCCAGGGCTGATTGCTTTTGGCTTAAGCGTGTGGCGAAAGCGTCGATCGACTGACACTGTGCGATCGACCGAGGCGAATTAAGTACATAAGCTACTGATTTATCAAAGAGCAGGGAGAAGACGATCGTCCTCCCCCTGCTCTTTGCCTATTCAAGGATATCAGAATTTACTTGAGTGAAACCAAACGTTGCTTTAACGAGGGCGAGATTAAAACGCGATTAATGGCATGAACAACGCCATTTGAGGCTTTGATATCTGGTTGAATCACGCTTGCATCATTCACAACGACTTTACCCGCACTAACATTTACAGCTAGCCCACCACCTAATGTTTTCACTAAACCAGTTTTAAGCTCACTGGACGGTAGATTGCTGGGAACAACGTGATAAGCCAAAAGTTGTCTCAGGAGTGCTTTATTTTCTGGCTTCAGCAATTTTTCAAGTGTGCCTGCAGGTAAGGCAGCAAAGGCTGCATCGGTGGGTGCAAAGACCGTGAAGCTGCCGCTGCTTTCTTGCATCGTTTGCGCTAGTCCGGCTGCCTGCACTGCTTTAGCAAGGGTTTTGAAAGAGCCAGCGCTAGCGCCTCGTTGCAATAGTTCTGAGAGCGTCAGATTGCTGGTAGATGGTGTGGCAGGTGCCTCCGTTGCAGGAACCTGAGCAGGAGGGGATTGCATCGTGCCAGAAGGAGCCTGCATGGGGGGAGTCGGTTGCACTTCAACCGGAGCTTGACTCGGTGACGTTGGCATTACATCCGCTGGAGTCCGCGTTGGGCTGGGAGACATCTGAGCGATCGCAGGAACGATAGCAACTCCTAATCCAGCGACACTTGCTAGAACAGATAACGCTTGGAGTAGCGCTGGACGATAACCGCTTTTCATCTTGACCATTCCTTGGAGTGCTAACAAATATGAACAATGTTTACACTAACGATGCTATGCAAGTAAACGCTCTACCTTGGGACAGATTCTAATGCAGTGAAATTGGATTGATAAAATTGATTTCTTACTTTGATGGTGCAATCTAATTTCTGTGAAGCCAGATAGTTAACTATTGTTGTATGGCTGCTGTTTAACGCCAAAAATGTTGAAGTCACTTCTAATGGTGTCTATATACTTGCGTCACCCGATGCGCCCTCACCCTAGCCCTCTCCCACAGGAGAGGGAACCGGAAGCTCCTTCTCCCCGGGGAGAAAGGGTTGGGGGACGAGGGCAAGTAACACGGTGCGTTAAGTATATAAATGCCCTTCTAATCACAGTAAAAGTTTTAGCGTTTGCTACGCTTCTTAGCTATCTTTCAGGTGCGATCGCTTTTGCCAGTAGAGACATTATTTACTTCTCAAGTAAGGCTTTTTCTGAAGTGTTGCGACCCTCGATATTTTGCTCATACCACTTCATGAGAGGAGTTGCACTGATCCCATGTAGTACAACCGACAGCACAATTGTGATGAATGTAATCCAGGCAATTAATTCGCCTATATTGCCACTGAGTCCATGTCCAAAAGCGTAAGTCAGGTAATAGAGAGAACCAACACCACGAATTCCAAACCAACCAAAGAGCCAGCGGGTAGCGGGATGAATAGGGGCACCGATCGTGCTTAGCCAGCTTCCTAACGGACGAATAATAAAGAGCAGTAACCCCGCGATTAGTAGACCCGGAGCAGCAAACCGCACGATCGGCTCCAGGCGCAGTAGGGAGCCTAGCAGCAAAATTGCGCCCACCTCAGTCAGTTTTTCGAGACGTGCAATAAAGCGAAGCTGCGAGTTGGACTTGTCAGGATTGTCCACGCGGCGCTGCATGGCGATGCCAGAAACAAAGACGGCTGCAAAGCCATAACCATGAATCAGCTCAGTTAGCGAGTACGTGATCAGAATCGTGGCAAGAGCAACGAAGTCTTCAATCAGATCGTCGGCTGGGCGATAGCGTTGCAGCCGTTGATCAATCCACGCGATCGCCCGCGCGACCCCAATACCCATCGCAACACCAGCAGCGATCGCCCAGATTAGATCGACGGCTGCCCACTGCACAAACCAGGTTTGCCAATTGTCATTTTCAAGCCACCGTAACCCAAAGTAGACGAACGGGAATGCCAGTGCGTCGTTCAAACCGCCTTCGGATGTTAAGCCAAAGCGTAATTCGTCTTGATCGCGAAGACCATCCAACTGCACTTCTGATGCCAGCACCGGATCAGTGGGTGCCAGAATTGCGCCTAGCAAAACAGCAGCGCCCCAATTCAACTGTAAAAACCAGTGCGCGATCGCGGCTACGGCTATGATTGAAAACGGCATCAAAAAGCCAATCAGCCGAATCGTTGAACCCCACGCCCGCGCCTTAAACGGACGATTCATCTTCAATCCGCAGCCGAAGAGCGAAATTAACACGGCGAATTCTGTCAGACGCTCTAGAAACCTCGCATCAGGACGTAATTGAATCAGATTGAAGCCATACGGACTGAGCGCGATACCAACAACCAAGTAAATGAGAGCGTAAGAGAGCGGCAGACGAGCGATCCATCCCGACCCCAGCGTGATTAGCAGCAACAGTAAGCCAATGACCAACAGGTCAAGAATGTAAATATCCACACACGTTTTATAAGCGAGCTTCTCAACTTTAGAGAGCGGCTGAGCGATCGTTATGTAACCTGTGGTGGATTTTGTCGGTTGCTACGACGATCGTGTCACAGCCTTTTATGGAAGCAGTAGTAAGGTCTGTGTTATACCATTTCACTCAACTGTGGCTACACAGGCAAGCTTCGGCTGGCAGTCAGCGGTCAGCGGTCAGCGGTCAGCGGTCAGCGGTCAGCTTGAAGAATTAGCGGTCAGCGGTCAGCGGTCAGTAGCAAAAACGAACTGTAGGGCGATTTAGTAGAATTGGTATTACTAGTTTGTCGCACTCAAGATTGATTGATGGCACGTATTCCAAAAAAGGCATACATCGCATCATTCGTCTCGGCTGAAAAGCTTACCCATCTTGTCAGCGAACCAGTTTGCTCATGTAGGTGCCCCAGATGCGGGCTGCCTCACCACTACTGCCCGATGTGGGTGAATTGTTGTCGTTGCCTAACCAGATGCCAGTTACCAAACCATTAGGGATATAGCCAACAAACCAGAGGTCTACGTTGTCGTTGGTGGTGCCCGTTTTGCCCGCTTCGCCCTGCCCGATCGCAGCCGCTTGTCCAGTGCCACCACGCACGACACCCTGGAGCAGCGTTGTCATGGTTTCTGCTACTTCAGGTTTGAGCACAGGCTGATTGAGTCGTGGATCGCGATCGGCGCTGTAGATTACTCGACAGGTCTTTAAGTCCTTCGGGTTTTTGCAGTCGCCCCCATCCAAAATCTGTCGAATGGCACGGGGTGGATTACTCACTCCTCCATTAGCAAAGATGCTGAATGCGCCTGTTAACTCTAACGGCGTGACTTCGCTTTCACCAAGCACTAATCCCGGTGTCGCTTTCAAGGTTGAGTTAATGCCCATGCGTTGAGCGGTGCGAATCACGTTGTTCAAACCAACTGCTTGAGCAATCCGTAGAGCGACGACATTCTCCGATTGCGCTAAGCCCGTGTACATATCTAGACTGCCGCCACCTGACCGACAACCTGCAAACGACTGCCCGTCCCAGTTAAGCGAGGCACAGGAGTAGGCGCTGCTGGGTGGAATGCCTTGCTCGATCGCCGTCGTATAAGCAAACACCTTAAACGTCGATCCAGGTTGCCGCATTGCCTGCGAAGCCCGATTGAACTGGCTTTTCTTGTAATCCACACCACCAACTAGCGCAAGCAGCTCGCCTGTTTTGGCATCCATTGTGACGATCGCCCCTTGCGAAAAGCCAGCGCTGATGCCAGCACTGCTCACCCCATCGCGTAGAGTCGCCTCGGCTTTGGACTGCATTTGCGGATCGAGTCCTGTTTTGATAATAAAGTTGCCTTCTTCGGCAAGCTCTGCGCCCAGTAGCTGCTGAAGTTCGGTGAAAACGTAGCTGTAATAATAGGGTGCGATGACGTTATCCAACTCGGCTTTTGCCTTGGGGTTCACGTCAATCCGCGATCGCCGCGCCCGTTGAAGGTCGTCTGCACTTGCCATGTTCAGCGCTGCCATGCGGTCTAACACGCCATTGCGAAGCTCGATCGCCTTGTCATAGTTTCGCACCGGGTTAAAGCTGTTCGGTGCAGGCAGAATACCGACCAACATTGCCGCTTCCGAAAGGGTTAAGTCCTTCGCCGATTTATTCAGATAAAGCTGAGCCGCGTCTTCAAAACCGTATGCCTCGTTGCCTAAATACACTCGATTCAGGTACGTGAGCATTAAAAAATCTTTGCTGTAGACCGTTTCTAACTTCAGGGCAACCGCTGCTTCGCGCAGTTTACGTCCCGCTGAATCTTGTGTGCCCACATACTGACGTAACACACTGCGGGCAAGCTGCTGAGTGAGCGTACTGCCACCTTCCCGAATGCCACCTCCCCGAACGTTCGCAACGAGTGCTCGCAAGGTGCCGATCGGGTCTACGCCCAAATGCCAGTAGTAGCGAGAGTCTTCAGAGGCGATCGCTGCCTTTGCTAGAAAGGGCGAAAACTCTGACAGGTTCTTAAACTCAGTATGGGTGCGGTTCGTCACTGGGCTGAGTGGCGTTTGCTCGTCACGCGCATAGACCACAAACGGACCCTGCACCGACGCAGGCAACGGCTGCACGGAAAACTTCTGCCACTCAATCAGCACACCCACCACTGCCAGAGCCGTTACGCCACCAAGTCCATACATGCCGTAGCGAACCGCACGTACATACCAGGGTGGCGGATCGATGAACTGAATGCGAACAGCCGCTGCCAGTTCTGGTGGACCAAGGGTATAGACAGCGTTGTGCCGCAGTTGGGTCGATCGCACCCGCCGCTTGCCCCGATAGATGCCGTTGGTCGAGTTTTCGTCTTTGAGAAAGAACGGCGGACGAAAGAGTGCTCCCAGAAGGCGCGATCGCTGGCTATCGCGGTTCAGTGACAGATGCACCTGGCTCACGACTGGATTCCGCACCACGATGTCACATGTTCTAGAACTACGCCCCAGCATATAGCGATCGCCCAATAGCGGATACACATCTGCCTGATCGGCTCCAGCATCTTGTACCCGCAGTTCTGGCACCCGTGCATTCGGCTTCAGCTTCAACTTAGAAAAATTGATTTTTGCCTGAACAGTTTGCACTGCCTGAGTAATAGCACCGACAAGCGTTTGCGATCGACGGGGAGGCTGGGGCGGAGTCATTGAGTCGTCCAATCAAAGAATGGCTGAGTTCAGAATCACAACCTTTTTGGTGCGTTCCGGTCAGCTTCAGCCTTATTCTAGACAACGACTGCCGGATCAGCTATTAGCTATCAGCTATCAGCTATCAGCTATCAGCTTTCATTCTGATTACTGACCGCTAACCACTGACGGCTGACGGCTGACGGCTGACGGCTGACGGCTGACCGCTGACCGCTGATTACTGACCGCTGACCGCTGACCGCTGACCGCTAATTTAGTGGATTTGCTTGCACTAGGATAGATCATTGGCAGCATACGCTATAAACTTTAAAATAGAGAGCAATAGGTATAGTTGCTTACTGTTTGTCATTTATCTTATCGTTGATGCCGATCGCTCGTCCCTTGCCGTCTGCCCACACCCACGCCGTTATTAAGTAGAAGAAGTTATGGCTGTCGCAACCACCCAAACCCTCGAAGAACTCTGTATTAATTCGATTCGTTTTCTGGCAGTCGATGCCGTTGAAAAAGCGAAATCTGGTCATCCTGGTTTGCCAATGGGCGCTGCGCCGATGGCGTTTGTCCTTTGGGATCAGTTTTTGCGGTTCAATCCCAAAAATCCTAAGTGGTTCAACCGCGATCGCTTCGTGCTGTCTGCGGGTCATGGCTGCATGTTGCAGTATGCGCTGCTGTACTTGACTGGTTACGACAGCGTGAGCATTGACGACATCAAACAATTTCGCCAGTGGGAATCTAAAACACCTGGGCATCCCGAAAACTTTGAGACTCCTGGCATCGAAGTCACCACCGGACCTCTGGGTCAGGGCATTGCAAACGCCGTAGGGTTAGCGATCGCCGAAGCGCATTTAGGTGCCAAGTTCAACCAACCGGATCTGACGCTGGTAGATCACTATACCTACGCGATTCTGGGTGACGGCTGCAACATGGAAGGCGTTTCTGGTGAAGCCTGTTCTCTCGCCGGACACCTGGGTTTGGGCAAGCTGATTGCGCTCTACGACGACAACCACATTTCGATCGACGGTTCCACCGACATTGCTTTTACCGAAGATGTCTCCAAGCGCTTCGAGGCATACGGTTGGCACGTGCTACATGTTGAAAATGGCAACACCGATTTGGAAGGGCTTGCAAAAGCGATCGCCGCTGCCAAAGCCGTTACAGACAAGCCTACGATGATCAAAGTCACCACCACGATCGGCTACGGCTCTCCTAACAAGCAAGGCACCGCTGATGCTCACGGCTCGGTACTGGGTCCCGATGAAATTAAGCTGACCCGCGATAACCTGGGCTGGGAGTACGAACCCTTTGTGGTGCCTGACGATGCGCTGGCTCATCTGCGTCAAGCGGTCGATCGGGGTGCCAGCCTGGAAGCAGAATGGAACGAAACCTGGGCACAGTACAAAACCAAGTATGCGGAAAAAGCGGCAGAGTTCGATCGCCTGATCAGCGGTCAGCTACCCGACGGTTGGGAGAGCGCTTTACCGACCTACAAGCCCGAAGACAAACAGCTTGCTACACGCAAACACTCCGAAATCACCTTAAACGCACTGGCTAAAGTGCTCCCCGAAATCATCGGCGGCTCTGCTGACCTCACCCACTCCAACCTCACGGAACTGAAAGGATCGGGCAACTTCCAAAAAGGGCACTACGAAAACCGTAACGTTCACTTTGGCGTACGCGAACACGGCATGGGAGCTATCTGCAACGGTATGGCGCTGCACGGATCGGGGCTGATTCCGTATGGTGCCACGTTCCTCATCTTCACCGACTATATGCGGGGAGCCATTCGCCTCTCAGCACTGTCGCAAGCTGGCGTGATCTGGGTGATGACTCACGACTCTGTAGCGTTAGGTGAAGATGGTCCCACTCACCAACCTGTAGAAACGATCGCCTCGCTACGCGCTATTCCTGACCTCACCGTGCTCCGTCCTGCCGATGGTACGGAAACCTCTGGTGCGTACAAAGTAGCGGTGCTCAATGCCAACCAGAACCGTGCCACGCTGATTGCCTTTTCGCGTCAAGCGGTGCCCAACCTGGCAGGCTCGTCGATCGACGGTGTCGCGAAGGGTGCCTATGCGGTGATCGATGCTGACGGTACGCCTGACCTCATCCTCATTGGCACGGGGGCAGAAGTCGGTCTCTGCGTCAAAGCGGCTGAGCAACTAGCCAGCGGAGGCAAAAAAGTCCGCGTGGTTTCCATGCCGTCCTGGGAACTCTTTGAAGCTCAAGATGCCGCTTACAAAGAATCCGTGCTACCCAAAGCTGTGACCAAGCGTCTGGTTGTGGAAGCGGGTATCAGCATGGGCTGGTGTAAATATGCTGGGGCTGAAGGTGATATTCTCGCGGTCGATCGCTTTGGTGTTTCAGCGCCTGGCGGCACGATCATGGAAAAATTTGGCTTCACCGTTGAGAATGTGGTTGCTAAAGCGAAGGCATTGCTGGGGTAAGACGTTACGCTCTAAGGACGATACACATAGCAGTTCTGAGCTATTTGTGCAAAGTATGCAATGGTTTTAGCGGTCAGCGGTCAGCGGTCAGCGGTCAGCGGTCATCGGTCAGCCGTCAGCGGTCAGCCGTTAGCGGTCAGCTTGGAAACCTGGAGCTAAAAGCGAAGCCAGAGTAGCTTGCACCAATTAAACCGGATCGCTCGATAACGTCCCGACTCACTCTCTAAAAGGCTCTCTGGTTTTCAGGGAGCCTTTCGTTTTAGAGTTCGACAAGATCAGTTGCGGTTAGCTTCAGGCTGTGCGGGCAGACGATCGCTGCATGGAAAAAACCGCTGTGCTTGAGCGTCATAAGACCAACTCACACCATTAGGATCGCGTGTTTGAGTCCAATCAAGCAAGGTGGGCAAGTGCTTTTTACGACTGACGGTTTTTGCCGTTACACCTAGCCGTTTGGCGAGTTCAGCCTGAGTCAGTGAATCGGGGAGTGGCGGCACAGTCGTGCTATCAGGCACATCCATCACTATAGGCTCTGGCGGGAAGCGGGAAAATTGTAGCGTTGTGAAGATGTAAACGACATCACCGTGCTCTGTCACCTCAAACCGGGCAGCGAATTCTTTGGCGCGGCTGTCGAGGTAAGCACGAGCGGCGATCGCAGGTATCTCCGCTGCCATCGCAAAATCAAGCAGGGTCATACGTCCACGGTGTTCTCGCAACAGGCGGTAAAAAGTGACGTTCAAGTGCTTTTGCTGACGGTTTTGCCTCCTACAATGGCGCTGCCAAACCCACCAAACAACGAGTGCTGGTACCAATACTTGCAGCAATGGCAGCAGTGTCCGCACAAGGGTAGAAACCAACCCCACTAAACAGAGGGTAGCGCCGAAAATAGCGGCATAACGCACTAAACTACTGCTGTCTGTTTTAGCCGTGCGAAATAGTTTAGCCATCGGTGTCTGGCTCCATACAGGTAGTCTGTCAGGCTTGTGGTGAACGTTGCACGTAGTGAAGGAACGCTGACAGGGCAGCGGCTTTCTAGCCGCGATCGCGTGCTGTCTAAAAAGGGGCGCAGTGCAGTGGTTAAACTATATTTTAGTACAAAAGCACTATAGAACAATGTTGAAAACTGCTGCTGATCATCGCTTCGTGGAGTTGTTGGTCGTGAGAGAAAAGCCAACGGCTGTCGCTTGCTTTCTGAAGGATTAGCTGATGTCAACAGGTACCGACACAAGACGATCGCCACCAAAGGGCATAGTCTCCGGTAACGATCGCTTTGCAGTGTATGAAGCAGTAGAGAAACGGTTGTTCCTTCCCAGCGATCGCTCAGCCAGGAGCGCCCAGTAAAGGGCAATCGATGCCGCTCAAGGCAAGTCGTAGTGCAGCCATCAAGCGTCACGCTTGCAGCAGAAGCGCTAAGAGCTGATTGACTGACAAAAGTTCTGATGTAGGTTGGTGTTGAGCGGAGCGTAACCCAACACCAGTAACGGTTTCGTTGGGTTACGCTAACGCTAACCCAACCTACGGCAGGATAAGGGTTTCAAGAGTTTTGTCAGTCAACCAGGCGCTAAGAGTCTGGTCAAGAAGCTAAACCAAGAAACAAAGCTCTATTTCCGATTCAGCGTCTACGCTTAAGGGGCTTCACTTACTTCTAAAGAAGTGAGATCAGCAACTCTTTGCTAACTATTATCTGAAGTGTAGTACACTCTGCCTGTCGCCTATCCTCGACCTATCACCCAGATGCCTGATCCCCTGTATAACCTCATCGCTTTTCTGGTTTCTTTGGTAGTTGTCCTCCTGGCAACCCCGATCGTCAAAAAAATCGGACTGAAAAGCGGACATTTTGACAAACCAGGCGGTAGAAAGATTCATAAACACCCGATGGTTCGTCTGGGCGGCGTTTCAATCTTTTTAGGTACGTTAGCAGGGCTTTTAATTGTCTGGTGGACAGGAGGCTTTGGCGTTTTACCTCCTAACAAAGAATATGAGGTGTGGGGTGTGACGATCGGCGGCTTAGCCTTCTTTTTGATTGGGCTTGCTGATGATCTTTTCAACCTGTCTCCCATCACCCGACTGATTTTGCAAGCGATCGTCGCGGGGTTTGCCTGGAAAGTTGGCGTTCAAATCGACTTTTTAACAATTCCAACGATTGGTCTAGTGTCTTTGCCTGATTGGGTGAGTCTGCCGATTACGATCGTCTGGCTCGTCGGTATGGCAAATGCCATTAATTGGATTGATGGGCTGGACGGTCTGGCGGCGGGTGTGAGCGGTATTGCGGCTGTCGTCATGTTTATTGTCTGCCTTTTCATGAGACAGCCTGCTGCCGCGTTAATTGCAGCAGCACTTGCAGGTGGTGCATTAGGCTTCCTTCGCTATAACTTCAACCCTGCCCAGATTTTTATGGGCGATGGCGGCGCTTACTTTATGGGGTTTTCGTTAGCAGGCATTGGGATCATCGGCTTGGTGAAAGGGGTGACAACGGTAGCGTTAACAGTGGCTGTTGTGCTGCCTTATTTAATTCTGGCAGTCCCTATTCTAGATATGTCAGCAGTCATTCTGGATCGGCTGCGGCGTGGTAAATCGCCCTTTGTAGCGGACAAGCGACACTTGCACCATCGCTTGTTACAAGCTGGTTTATCGCAACGTTTGACGGTTTTGTTCATCTACTCGCTGACGCTTTGGGCAGGAACGCTGGCACTGGCGGTGTCTGGAATGCCAAGCGGCTGGGGCTACGCGATCGGAGCAACGGTAATCTTAGGCTTTATCGGCTGGCAAGTCTGGAAGACAGCACGCCAATCGCAAGCCTGAGTCAAAGCGACAACAGATGATAAAGCTGCCTTTGACTAAGCTTTCTTCGCTTTCTCTTTTTCCTTTTGCTTGGCGCGTTTGGCAGCAGCTTTTGCTTCTTTTTCAGCTTCGATCGCCGCTAAAGCTGCCTTCTCCTTCTCTTCAGCAATTTTGTCGAGATAGTAGTGATAGTCACCACGATAAAGCAAGAGTTCGCCATCACGAATTTCGACAATTTTGTTGGCAACCTGAGAGATAAAGTAGCGATCGTGCGACACAATAATCACCGTGCCGTCGTAGTTTTGGAGCGCTTCTTCCAGCATTTCTTTAGCAGGAATATCCAAATGGTTTGTCGGCTCATCCAAAATCAAAAGATTGGCAGGTTGGAGGAGCATTTTTGCCAGCGCGAGTCGTGCTTTTTCGCCACCGCTGAGTGACTCGACTTTCTTGAACGCCGAGTCACCGCTGAAAAGAAAGCGTCCTAACAGCGTACGAACTTCTTCATTTGTCCATTTGGGCACTTCGTCGTGAATGGTCTGAATGACGGTTTTCTGCAAATCGAGCGCTTCTGCCTGGTTTTGCTCAAAATAGCCAGGGAGGACGTTGTGGTCACCCATTGTCACCGTGCCTTCGGTGGGTTGCTCCATCCCCATAATCAGGTGTAGCAGCGTGGATTTGCCAGCACCGTTGGGACCGAGAAAGGCAACGCGATCGCCCCGCTCTAGCAGCAGATTGGCATCCAAAAACAGAATTTTTTCGCCATACGAGTGCGTCATATTTTTGATTTCCACCATTTCGCGTCCGCTACGGGGCGACGGTGGAAAGCGAAAGTGAAGCGTTCTCATGCCACCATCGGGTGCTGCGATGCGTTCAATCTTATCGAGCTGTTTCTCGCGGCTCTTTGCCTGAGTGCTACGAGTGGCGCTGGCGCGGAAGCGATCGACGAATGCTTGCTGCTTTTCCAGTTCTTTCTGCTGCCGCTCAAACGCACTTAATTGAGCATCCCGCATTTCTTCTTTCTGCTGTAGGTATGCAGAATAATTACCCAGGTAGGTGCTAGAAACGCCGCGCTCGGTTTCCACGATTTGAGTGCAGAGGCGATCGAGGAACTCACGATCGTGAGAGACAATCACCATCGGCGTAGATAGCCCTTTGAGGTAATTTTCCAGCCACTCGATCGTCTCTAAATCTAAATGGTTTGTCGGCTCGTCCAGCAGCAGCAGGTCGGGCTTTTGCAGCAAAATTTTGCCCAAACTCATTCGCATCTGCCAGCCGCCGCTGAAGGCACTGACGAGGCGATCGCCGTCCTCCAGGTCGAACCCCAGATCGGGCATGATCTTCTCGATCCGCGAATCTAACCCATAGCCGTCCATCGCTTCAAACTGACGCTGCAAGCGATCCATATCATGCAGCAGTTTGTCCAGCACTTCAGGCGTTGCCGTTTCCATGTCTCGGTGTACAGCACTCAGAGCCACGTGAACATCGTTTGCTTCACCGAAGGCACGCCAAAACTCTTCGCGCACCGTACGAGTAGGATCAACTTCAAATTCTTGAGTCAAATACGCAATGTGGAGACTGGCAGGACGAATAATTTCGCCTGCGGTGGGCTGCGTTTCGCCTGCGATAATTTTTAGCTGAGTCGATTTGCCAGCACCGTTCACGCCAACTAGACCAATACGATCGCCGGGTTTCACTTCCCAGTTGATGTCTTTTAGCACTTCGCCAGTGGGGTAAATTTTGCTGACGTGCTCCAATCGCAACATGGGGAATCTCCAGAAAAAGTCAGGTAAGGTGGTTCTGCGATGACTGTAACAAAATTTAATCGTACATGGTTAGTGTGAACCTTACGACGATCGCTCGGATGAGTATGCCTACACCTATTACATCCACTCAATGCTTACACGTAGCTTTTGGATGTGCTTTATATTTACCCAATGAAACACTTGAGATGCGATCGTACAAAGACTTGCTTAGACCATTGCAAGCAGCAGCAGACGTAAGGCAGAAAAGACTTTATCAGACTTCTAAGTAATTACGCTTAGAAATTTTAAGTATAAAATAGTACTTAAAATTAGTATAAAAAGCGACCTGTGTTCTAGCCAGCGCTGAGTCTCGCTCCTTAAGCTCAATGAGTGCCATCACTCCGAGCTTATTATGCCAGACCCAGGTAATACCCTTTCCACTGCTCAGTTGATCACCATTAATGCGGGGAGTCAAACCTACTCAGACACCGTTGGCACCGCTGACCCAGACGACTACTACCGCTTCACGCTGAGTGGACGCAGCAGTATCAACCTGACGTTAACGGGGTTGAGCGGCAACGCTGACTTACAGTTGCTGAATGGCGTGGGTACAGTACTGCAACAGTCCACCAATACGGGCACTGCCGCCGAGGACGTGAACCTGACCGATTTGCCCAATTGATTCAGCCGTGCCCGGATGGTTTCTTCACTGGGTAAGAACTCGCTGCGGTAGCCGTTTTGAGCAATCAGTTGCCGCCGTACTTCAGCGACACTCAAGCGTGTGTACAGGCGATTCGTCTTGAACTGGGGATCGGTCTGACCTTGGCTGTCCATGATACTTCTCAGATCGTTCAGGAAATTGGGTAAACGACTTTCGATCAGTCTACGACCACGCAACGCCAAGGCAGCCACACAAACGATGCCACTCGCCACTTCCCGTGCTCCTTGCCGAAGCAGATCACGGTGCCACCCTCATTCCCGCTCGGCTATGCGCTGTCCACCGTGCCCTAATTCCGCCACCGTTTGCGCCATGCACCGCCGACGTTCAGGACCTCTCAGACGGTCAGCAGGCTCTTGCCGTAAGCTCTTCAAGCAGTGCGTGAGTTCCAACATGGCTCAGTGCTCAGCGATGGATCACTCCTCGGCTTACTCCACCAACCTGGAATTATTTGTTTTTTGGAAGTCCCTTAGCTGACTGGTTAAACAGCAAATCCCATGCTTGTTCGGGGCTGATCGCCTGATCTTTGAAAGCATCCGCTTTGGCATAGGCGCGAGTGGTTGCAGGGCGAGACTGAATTGCCTCAAACCAGCGTTTCAGGTGAGGAAATGCTTCGAGGGTTTGTCCTTGTTTCTCATACGGCACAATCCAGGGGTAGGAGGCGATATCGGCGATCGAATACTCGCCTCCTAGAAACTCGCGATCGCTCAAGCGTTGATCCATCACCGCATACAGTCGTCCTGTTTCGTTGACGTAGCGATTGATGGCATAAGGAATTTTTTCGGGTGCGTACTGGCTGAAGTGATGGTTTTGCCCTGCCATTGGTCCCAGCCCGCCCATCTGCCAGAATAGCCATTGCAGCACTTCGACTCGCCCTTGAAGATCGGTGGGGATGAGCTTGCCAGTTTTTTCTGCCAGATACAGCAAGATTGCACCGGACTCGAAGATAGAAATGGGCGTATCGCCTGTCGCTGGCTCGTGGTCAACAAGAGCGGGAATACGGTTATTGGGCGCAATCTTGAGAAATTCGGGCTTGAACTGATCACCAGCACCAATGTTGACGGGGATCACGGTGTAGGGCAGTCCTACTTCTTCCAAGAAGATCGTAATCTTGTGACCGTTTGGCGTTGTCCAGTAGTAGAGGTCGATCATGGTTGGAGTGTCCTTGGAAATGGGCGTGGGGCAAGTTTAGAAACCGGGTTTCTCAACGAAAAACCGATCAACTATCTGAATCATCAGAAACCCGGTTTCTTGCTTTAGCGGACTAATCGTAGGCGAGACCGTTAACCAGCCGACGCTCAGGTTAGTGAGATCGGCACCTTCTAAATAGGCAACATTGATGCGATCGTTGTCTTTCATCCATGCTGACCGCTGACCGCTGACTTAGCCACCGATCGTCCCAATGACCGCTCCCTCAAACGCAGTATCAATGCTGACTTGTTTCCAGGCATCCAGTTCGGCTTTGACCGATTCGAGCTTGGCATCGATCGCGCCCACAGCATCGGCTCCTAACGCTAAGCGCAGCGGTGGCTTGTCGCTTTCCACAACCTGAATCATGGCAGCAGCAGCTTTATCGGGATCACCCGGCTGCTTGCCGTCCATGTCTTTGAGCCATTGAAGCATCGCACCGCTGATGGAAGCGTAGTCATCAATGAAGGTCTCTGGGGCTGCCAGCGATCGCCCGTTAAAATCAGTCCGAAACGCACCTGGCTCGACGATCGTTACCTTGATGCCCAACGCTTCTACTTCCTTTGCCAGCGCTTCAGAAATGGCTTCGAGGGCAAACTTGGTGGCGCAATAAATGCCAGATCCAGGAAAGGAAACCAAGCCGCCAACGGACGAAAGATTGAGGATGTGACCACTGCGTTGCTGTCGCAAGGTTGGCAGTAACGCCCGTGTCACGTTGAGCGCACCAAAAACGTTGGTGTCAAATTGGCGATGAATTGCCTCATCGCTCACTTCTTCGATCGCACCGACTGCGCCATAGCCAGCGTTGTTAACAAGCACATCAACGCGACCAAACGCATCAAGGGCAGCTTTGACCGCCGCTTGAACCGCGTTGGGATCAGTGACATCCAGACTGACGGCTTTGACAGCTTCGGGATGCTGGCGAATCAAATCATCCAACTGCTCTGGTTTGCGGGCAGTAGCGACGACCCGATCGCCATGTTTGAGCACCGCTTCGACAAGCGATCGTCCAAACCCAGTGGAACTACCTGTAATGAACCAAACTCTGGCATTGTTGTCAGACATCATGAACCTCTTTTGCTAGTAGGACGACGTTAGTTTGAATCGAAGTTACTGACGCGATCAAAAGCTGGCAAGTCCAAAAAACGGTTTTAGAGAATCGATCGCACCACACCGCCATCAACTCGCAGTGCGGTGCCGTTCGTTGCGGACGATACAGGGCTGGATATGTAGGTGACCAGAGCAGCAACTTCTTCAACAGTGGCAAAGCGTTGAATGAGCGAGGAAGGGCGAACAGTCTCGAAAAATTCCTTTTCGACTTGAGCAACAGCGATACCGCGATCGCTTGCCATCTTGCCGACAAAATCGCCCACGCCCTCAGAACGAGTGGGTCCTGGCAGCACGGAGTTCACCGTTACATTGGTGCCAACCGTCATCTCAGCGAGACCACGGGCGATCGCCAGTTGTGCCGTCTTAGTCATGCCGTAGTGGATCATCTCCACCGGAATTTGCACTGCCGATTCGCTGGAGATGAAGATCACGCGTCCCCAGTTGCACTCCAGCATTTGAGGCAGGTACTGACGGCTCAAGCGCACGCCACTCAAGACGTTTGCTTCAAAAAACCGCAGCCAATCTGCATCTGTAATGTCTCCAAAGGCTTTTGGCTCAAAGATGCCCAGGTTGTTCACCAGAATATCGACGGTGGGCACCTGTTGAAAGAGTTGAGCTGCGCCCTCGCTGGTGGCTAAGTCAGCCGCAATGCCGGACAGGTAGACATCGGGTGTCGTCGTCTTAATTTGGTCGATCGCCTGATGCACCCGTGATTCCGAGCGACCATTGACGATCACCGAGGCTCCCTCTTGGGCAAGCGCCTGAGCGATCGCAAAGCCAATGCCTCCGGTAGAGCCGCTGACTAACGCTGTTTTACCGACTAATTTCAAGTCCATCGGCAATCGTCTCCCAAAAACACTGCAATCAGCCATTTAGATCCCCGACTTTTTGAAAAAATCGGGGATCTGGGCAACCTTAGCTTGCCTGGAGTTCAAGGGCTGGGTAATCAATGTATCCCTTCTCACTGCCACCATAAAATGTGGATGGATCAGGCTTGTTCAAGGACGCATTCACTCGAAAGCGTTCTGGCAAATCGGGGTTAGCGATAAAGAGCTGACCAAAGGACACCAAATCGGCGTTGCCGTTGGCGATCGCGGTATTGGCTTTGTTGCGATCGTAATCCCAATTAGCCATCAGTACGCCCTTGAAAAGGGGACGGAAGTACGACGTGGGAATCAGCATCCCACCGTGACGTTCATCCGCTTCGCTGGGTTCCAGCAGATGTAGATACGCCAGCCCAAACTGGTTGAGTGCCTCGATCGCATAGCCAAAGGTCGCTTTAGGATCAGAATCCGACATGCTGTTAAAAGTACCGCTGGGCGAGAGGCGAACGCCTACACGGTCAGCCCCCCAAACGCTAACAACGGCTGCGGTTACCTCCAGTAACAGACGGGAACGGTTTTCGATGCTGCCGCCGTAGGCATCCGTGCGCTTGTTCGTCCCATCGCGCAAAAACTGATCGAGCAGATAGCCGTTTGCACCGTGAATCTCAACGCCATCAAAGCCAGCAGCGAGAGCATTTGCAGCACCCTGGCGATATTGCTCAACAATGCCTGGAAGTTCGTCGGTTTCCAGTGCGCGTGGCGTGACATAGGGCTTCGGTCCCTCGTAGGTGCTAGCTTCACCTTCAGCAGGCGCGATCGCGCTGGGCGCAACTGGCAGCACTCCATCCGGCTGCAATGAAGGATGCGAAATCCGCCCCACGTGCCAAAGCTGCAAGAAAATTCGTCCACCATGGGTATGAACTGCTTCTGTTACCAGTTTCCAGCCTTCCACTTGCTCTGGCGAATGGATGCCTGGAGTAGCTGGATAACCCTGTCCGTAGGGCGTTACTTGCGTTGCCTCAGAGATCAGCAGTCCAGCCGAGGCTCGTTGAGCGTAGTAGATTGCGTTTAACTCGGTGGGAACGTTGCCATCACTGGCGCGATTACGGGTTAGCGGTGCCATGACAATGCGATTGGGTAGCGTATAAGCACCCAGTTGAATTGGTGAAAAAAGATTGATCTCAGCACTCATAGTGCAGTCTCTCCATTGATGAATCGATTACAAGCAACATCAGCCTTACAGCGATGGCGGTCTTGATCTGAATGCTTTGTTCGACGTGAAGCTATCGAACCCAACGCTAGCGTTCCAGGTATACAGAATCACCTTATTTACTTGTTCGAGGTTCTTGAACTATTAAACTATACTGTGGGACATTCGATCGCGCAAGTAGCCCCATACCGCTTCTCCGCCAAATCAACCGTGAGTATGGTTTCCCTACAGGCGCTCTAGCTGCGCTGATCAACCGAATGATTTAGATCGAATGATTTAGATCGAATGATTTAGATCGAACGATTTAAACCGTGAATCGTAAGCTCAAAGCGTAGTACCCATCCTCGAAAAACAAATGACTTTAATTAGAGCAATCTGCTAATTAAGCTCATCGCCACTACTACGCTGCTCGATAGTTTGACAGACACGTTGCCACAACACCTCATCCTGTTGGTAGAGGCTAAGAGCCGCGATCGCGTCCTTTGCCTCTCTAGCAAGCCCTTTGGCAACGAGCGCGAGTAGAAATGCCAGCGGTTCATCGTGTCGCAGCATAGCGATCGCCAACAACGCCGTTTTACGTCGTTCGGGATCGCGCGATCGCTCCCACCAGCGCCGCAGTGGATCAAACGCTTCTGGTAAGCGTGATTCGCCAAGTGCCAAGGCTGTCATTTCCGCAACTTCAGTTGCCCTCAGCGGGAAGAGCGGATCGGTTGGCGGATCGAGGAACCGGATCACCAATGGTAACGATCGCGCTGGAGTTAATTTGAGCAGCGCCAGCAGACATTCTGACAAAACGTGTGGTTCGTCACCAACCTGGACTCGCAAACGCAAAAGCGGTGCGGCATCGGGATGATTGGCGTAGGCGATCGCTCGGACTGCACCAATGCGCGCTTCAGCTTTGGGATCGGCTAGTAAATCGGCAAGCTCGCTTAGCATCTGCGGATAGTTCATTCGCACTAAACCCAACGCGCAGACACTCCGCAGGGCTGGCGCTGTGTCATCCTTACCGCCCCAGACGGACTCCATTTGCACATGACGAATGCCTTGGATAAAGAGTGCTTCTTCACGATAGTCGAGGTGATACAGCGCGTCCGCGATCGCTGTTTTAGCAAGGCAACCCGGATCGGTCGCTTCAGGCTTGATCAGGCAGCGATCAAAGACAGCCACCAGATCGGGTATGAGACTGTAAAGTTCAGCCTTGTGGATCAAACGGCTTGCCTGGGCGATCGCAACACCATATTTACCCGTTAGAACCTGTCGCAGAAGCGCGATCGCAGCGTCAGATGTGGGATCAGAAATCTGGTTCAGTGCGGCGAGTGTTTCGTCTAGCTTGCGTGATTTTGCCATCGGTCAGTCTGGTAGCGAGAGTCTACGCTAACGCCTATTCATTCTACAAATGAGCCGCACTCTAAACCAGCAGGCAATAATACCAATTCTAAAAAATCGCCCTACAGATTCGTTCTTATTGCTGACCGCTGACCGCTGACCGCTGATCGCCAGCCGAAGCTTGCCTGTGTAGCCACAGTTTAGTGAAATGGTATAAGCGCGTTAGTGATCAATGGTGCTACTAAAAAGAGCCTTAGCGAACGCATCCGCAAAGGCTCTTTTTAGTTCTTTAGTCAGAATGAAGCGGATGGTTTAGCCCACGCTCACTTCAGCCGTGGTGACATCGGCAGCACCGTTCACGCTTCTAGCAACTTCGATCGCCTTATTAAGCAAGTCTTGACTGGGCACTTTGCCCTTGAGCACAACGGTTGTACCAAGCTGAGCAACCCATAGCGTTTCAATGTCATCCAAACCGGGATCTTCGTCAAAGGCGAGGGCAACTCGCTTGGCAAGTCCGCTCTGATCATATTCGCCGTTCAACCCCACACGCTCAGGTGCGATCCCACCAGATGCTGTTTTTTCCGCTTCGGGCACTTCTGCCGAAGCAGGTGCTGGCTCAGGATTCACTTGAGCGCCCGCAGGCTTTTCTTTCCCAAAAATTCGTTGTAGCCAACCCATGATTTTTCTCCAAAAAACAGTTTCTTCTCAACCAACACTCAACTGAATCTGTGTTAGATAAAGATTTTCTCTCGATCAAGCGATTCCTCCGTCACCCTACAGGGAGAAGAGTTGAATTTCAAGAAAGAAAGCATTAAGGTCGTGCGTTCAAACGGTTAGCACTGCTATAGCGATCCGATATAGCGATCCGAAATGAATCGTGAGCAGCAATATGGCTAGCAGTTCTTAGCGGTCAGCGGTCAGCGGTCAGCGGTGAGAGAAAAGCGGGTGGCTAACTGCTGCTCGCTCAATACTCAAGTGCCGCTCACAAATGATTTGAGACTGCTATGTAAGCGTCAGCTTTTGACGATCGCTCCAAAGTCTGCCAGCACTCGTGCGTGGTTTCGCAGCACGCCCAGGAGATTCAGCCGATTTTGCTTGATCGCTGGGTCAGAGTCCATCACCAGAACGCTATCAGCGCCGTCAAAGAAGCGGCTCAGTGTCGGTGTCATTTGGCTGAGAGTGGCGACCAGCTTTTGGTAATTCTGCTGTCCGTGCATCAGGCGGTGCAGTTCACTAAGGGCATCATAAAATGCCTGCTCTGAGTCTTTTTGAAATAGGTTGGGATGGACAACTGCTGAAGGGTCGAGCTGATGCGTCGCCAGATTGCCCTGTGCAGCCAAACGCGAAGCACGGTTCACGATTTCGTAGATGGTCGCCAAGGTGCCATCGTTGCGACGAGCTTGCAGAAAGAGGGCGCGATCGCGCACGTCCAGCAAGTCTTTTAGCGACCGTTCTGCGTATTCTGGGTCATTCTCGCCCAGCACTGCATTCACCAGGTCGTAGTCGATGTGCTGATCGTCCTGAAGCAGAGTGCGAAGGCGTTGCAGCATGAAATCTTGAAGCTGTTGCCGCAGGGTTGATAGGCTCAGTTTTGTGACAGAAGCAAAGGTGTCGATGAATGTAGTGGTACTTTGCTGAAGCAAAGCATCGACATTTAAGGGCAAGTTTGCTGCCCAGATAATGTTGACGATCGCGGTTGCGGCACGGCGCAAGGCGAAGGGGTCTGAAGACCCGGTCGGCAACAGACCCAACCCAAAAATGCTGACCAGCGTATCAAAACGGTCTGCCAATCCCACAACTTGACCAGCCAGTGTTTGAGGCAGGCTGTCTCCAGCTCCTTTGGGCAAATAATGCTCGAAAATAGCGGTGGCGACAGCATCCGTTTCGCCACTAGTCAACGCATATTTTTGACCCATCACGCCCTGTAGCTCTGGAAATTCGCCGACCATTTGAGTGACCAGATCGGCTTTACACAGCAAGGCGGCACGGAAAATATCTTCGCCATGCTGCATATGAAGCTGTTCAACAATGAGGGCAGCATTCTTGCAGATGCGATCGACTTTCGCACGCACTGATCCCAGACTTTCTTGAAAGGTGACGGTTTCCAGCTTGGGCAGGTAATTTTCGAGAGGAATGGCGCGATCGGCATCGAAAAAGAATTTGCCATCGGACAAACGGGCACGGATCACGCGCTCGTTGCCAGCCGCGATCATCTCCCTTTTAGCGGGGTCGCCATTAGAAATCGTGATGAAGTACGGCAGTAGTTCAGTCGCATCAGCCTGTTTAAGCACGGGAAAGTACCGCTGGTGACTCTCCATTTCGGTGGTGATGACCTCAGACGGTAGCTCTAGAAACGCTGACTCAAACTTGCCCACCACAGCGGTTGACCATTCCACCAAATTTGTCACTTCGCGCAGCAAACTAGGCGGGATGACGGCGGTGCCACCAATTTTACTGGCGGCTGCCTGTACTTGCTGCTGAATCGTCTCCTGCCGCTGCTCTGGGTCTACAGCAACAAAGGCAGACTCTAAGGCACTGACATAAGCGTCAGCGTGAGCTAGCTCGATCGGCTGAGGATGCAGGACACGATGCCCGTGAGAGTAACGATCGCTGGTGCAGGTTTCGGAGCCGCTGACGAGGGCGATCGGCAGCACCGCATCATCCAGCAGTGCCACCAGCCAGCGAATCGGGCGCGAAAACCGCAGGTCGCCGTCACCCCAGACCATAAACCGTTTGCCCTGAAGCCCAGTAATCCACTCAGGTACCAGTTGCTGCAACAGCTTAGCGGTTGGCTGTCCAGCAATAGTTTTGCGGATAAATACAAACTCTCCCTTTTCAGTCGGGCGAATTTCTAGATCAGCGACTGTCACACCTTGTTTTTGAGCAAAGCCCTCAGCCGCTTTCGTCGGTTGACCGTCCTTAAACGCAGCCTGCGCGGGTGGTCCTTTGATTTCCTCCTCTCGATCGGGCTGCTGCGAAGGCAACCCTTTAATCAGTACTGCCAGTCGTCGTGGAGTGCCATAAAACTCGATCGCCGTTGGCTGCAAGTGGCGCTCCTGCAACGTTTGGGGGATACGCGATCGCCACTGCGTCAGCGCCTCATCGACAAACCCCGCAGGCAATTCCTCCGTCCCAACTTCGAGCAAAAACGTTGCCATAACTCCCAAACCTACTGCCAGACAGCTTTTAATTCCATCAGTTTACCGTGCTGAGAGAATGTCAGGTGGTTTGCCGCTCAGAGACTGCTACGAGATAGCCGCTGCAAGTGGCTGCACCTAAACCGAGATGACTGAACGTTACCCACGTGGCTTGGTCGCGGGTAAAGGGGCTGTAGTTGACGCTGGAGATTCTGAAGCGGTTGGCGGCACGACGGCACAGGCTCCTAATTGTGACGCTTTTAGCCCCAAGTTTTGAGTCACCAATGGAGCGATCGCGTCCTGCTCAATCCAGCCAGTTTCTCCAGGTTGCAAGATCGCTGATGTGGGTGGACTTACAGAGGGTTGAGGAGTAAGGGTGGGTACAGAGCAGACTTTGAGCTTTAACCAATAGCCGCGATCGGAAATTGCCTGTCGGCTCGAAAGCTGTAACACGCTACCAGCAGGAATTGTACCCAGGCGCACACGAGCCGTTTCGGGTAAGTTAGGTAGATCAGGCTGGCTCCAAAGGACGAGCGGTTTTTCGGCTGCTGGGGGCGTTTCTGCTGTAGCTTGCCCAACCTGTAGCAGCGACCCCACGACTAACGCTTCTGTAGCGGGCAATGGACTTGTTTCGGCTGGGGTAGGCGCTGGTGCCGTGACCGTTGCTTCAGGCAGCGGGCGCGATCGCAAACCGGGTAGCGTGGCGAGCCACGGGCGTAAGCCAGGGAACAATGCATAGGCAAACACGCTACCCAACCCTAGCACCACAAGCAATGCCAACAGCGCTACAAACGGGTTAGTCGATGGCTTGCGGGTTGGTAAAATATGGGTCTTAGCTTGTGTTGCAGTCTGAGTCCTCATCGTAGAGAAATGGTCGTGCGCCGTACTGGTTGCCTGCATGCCCCCGACGTTGGGGATGTCTAGCGCCACATGCAAGGGGATAGTATCTTGCGACGGCTGTGATGACACCTGGCAGTGCAGAAGCCCGATCGTTACGTTGTCGTGCCCATTTTTGCTATTTGCGATCGCCAGCAGGCGCTGACTGGCTGTGGCAACATCCGCCTTGCCATCCAGCAGGGGTACGAGTTCGCTTTGCCAGTATTCATCGACGCGATCGTGGTCACTCAACCCATCCGAACACAGCAAGAAGACACAGTCCTCATCCAGCACAAAACGCTGTACCGTCGGATGCAACGTTGTCGAGGCGCTCATCCCCAGTGCCTGCACCAGAGAACCAGACCCCGGTTGCTGTAGTGCATCACGGTACAGGGCGTAACCCAGCCGCACTTCACGCGCCGCCAAATCATCATCCAGTGTCACCTGATGACAGCCAGCGCGAGTGATACGGTAAATGCGACTGTCGCCAACATGCGTTAGATAGAGTTCATGGGCATACGACAGTGCCAACACTAGCGTCGTGCCCATTCGTTGCCGTTCTTGCCGTTGCTCGTTGTCGTTGCGCTGACTGATAACATCATTTGCGGTCAGCGTCGCCTGCTCGAGTTGCAGCATTAAGACCGTGGGTTCAATGTCGCTACCTTGGGGCGGCAGGGTTTGTAGCTGCTGCTGTAACGTTGCGATCGCTAAATTGGAGGCAACGCTACCACCTTCGTGTCCACCGATGCCATCGCAGACGATCACCAGAGGCTGGTTTTGCCCAGGCTCAAGACTCGTCCAGACCGTTCCTCCTGGTGGATAGCAAGCATCTTCGTTGCGCTGACGGCTGGGTCCTTGGTCAGTCAGGGTGGCAATGTGCATTTGGCGCGATTGCGATCGTCCACAGGCAACCAACGCGCGATCGAGCAACATGATGAGTTGTTCAGCATTCCTGATCTGCCCCTGCTGCATCAACTGGCAAAGCTCATCTAAAAAAGCGGCAATCGCTGGCTGTGCGGTTGGCTGCCACTGCTGCCAAAGTTGACCGAGCGATGTCAGCGGTATGGCTCTCCTGCCATCAGATTGCAGCGACAATAACCGCACCAATGCATCCTCGACTCGCAGCAACTCTGGCTGAAGCAGCGTTGAAACAACCCCTTCACTGGCAAGCGGTTCCCAGAGGTGCGCTAACTGCCACAGCCAATTGAGCTGACGCAAGGCGGAACTTTGCGCCCAAACAGCCGTTAGCGCTGGCATGAGTTGCCCTTCGAGGGACTCTAATGAAGCGCTCACGACTCCTTCTGTATAAAGTGGCGCTTGCTCCAGGAGCAAAATGTCCCCCCCCTGTTTTGGCGCTGACTCTACAAGCCCATACACCTGCGGTACATGCAGTTGATACGGCACTAACCGAAGGTAGGGTTCAAGATCAGGCGAAATCTCCGCTGGCGATCGCGGCAGTCGTCCTGGCTGCGTATCCAGCACAATGCTGCCTTCTTTCACGCTGTAGCGCCCAGCCAGCAGATCGCCCGATCGATACGCATCAATACCTTTACCCACTGCCCATAGATAACGCTTTGGCAGATGGGTGCGACATTGCTGGCAAAAACGGTGGCTCTCTGGATTAGGAGCCTGACAAAGGTGGTTGGGGCAGTAGATTGTGACCGTCTCGCTGTGCATGAAAAGTCCTTGCCAGGTCTATCTGCGCTCATGAAGCCATACGTTTCCTCACCTGACATAGCTCTAACAGCAGAACGTGGCGACAGTTCTGACCTTCATACCCGCTATCGATACCAGATCTAGCATCGGCGGTAGGGTTAAAGACATTGAGCCATGCTGAACGGCTCAAGCGCTATCCAGGTTGCGGCTTTGGTGAGCAAATATTTCCTTATGTTAAACCCAGGAACAGAATCAGTGTGGCAAACCGATCGAGAAACCAGTCGGCAACTTTCAGTCAGGAACGAGTACAGGAGCCGCGATCGCTACTCATGATCAGAGGAAACTCCATCTGGTAAGGCTCCATTCTGCATCATCAATCGGGGGTAGACTAGCAAAAAAAAGCCCATCCAGGTCAGCACCGGAATCGCTACAATGACCGTCAACCAGACTATCCGCAACAGTCCCCAACTGCCGCCAATCAACGCAAAGCCCGTCAACAAAATCGACCAGGGTTGGCACCACCACGGTTTATGTGTCCATACATTGTCAGGGGGGGTCATAGTCAGGCATACGCAGAAGAGGCATGACGATCGGCGCTTTGCACCGGATCACACCTAATCCTAAACCCGATCGCGCCGATCGGTTTAGAAGCCTGAACATCAAGCTTTGGGAATCGCGTTTCATCACAGCGCTAACGGCGATCGTGATGAGTATTTCTGCTAACTTACCCTAGAATAAGGGTTGATAAGTAGATATACACAGACGAGGAATCTATGGCTGCTGGTGAATCTCAAGTGCAGGGTCCTCTTTCAGACCGAGAACTTCAGGTCATCGAACTGGTAGCTTCTGGCTTGACCAATCAGGAAATTGCCGAAAAGCTGGAAATTAGCAAACGCACCGTCGATAATCACGTCAGCAACATTTTGACAAAAACTGAAACCGATAATCGAGTGGCATTGGTGCGCTGGGCGTTGCAGTGGGGTAAGGTGTGCCTGGATGAGGTCAACTGCTGTGCCTTGCCAAACGTAAACTTGCCGAAACTTGGCAATGAGGCAGCCTCCTGATCCAATCGTGTGTGCCTCTAATAGTGTTTGCCTCTAATAGTGTTTGCCACTGTCACTGGCATGAAGCGTTAGGACTTTGAATGAGCGATCTTCTTTAAGTTAGGACTTACGCACTTGCCCCCTAATCCCCCAATTCTGTGGGACTTTGATCGCTTACTCCCCCAGAATTGGGGATCGGGGGGCAGCTTTCAACTCAATCTGCGTAAGTCCTGTAAGTGAGACCTTGACTGGGTAGGTAACACTTTGTTGAGTGACGTTTATCTTTTAGCACTGGAGAAGACAGAGTGGACGATCGCATTCGCTGCCCAGGTCTGCCGTTAGCGGTTTACCGTGAAATTGCGGCTCATCTCGGTCAAGTTGATGGAGTGGTCGTAGAACTGCTGCCGCAACAGTCTCAGCAGTTTGACTATCGCCTGAGTCAGATTGACAGCCTGTGGATCAAAAGTGAACCTGACTCAGACTTAACCTGTCGTGAGCAAGTGCAGCGAATTTTGGCGTACTATAGCGATCGCTACGGTGCCTGGGAAGCAGTCAATTCAGACAACACATGGGTTTAATTCAAGCGCAACGAGGAACGCGGGACATCCTGCCAGGAGAAATTGCTTACTGGCAGCAAGTTGAGGCAACGGCTCGGTCAATCTTAGCAAGAGCTGCCTTTGAAGAAATTCGCACTCCTCTTTTTGAGCAAACTGATCTATTTGAGCGGGGGATCGGTGAAGCAACCGACGTAGTGGGTAAAGAAATGTATACCTTTCAGGACAAAGGTGAGCGATCGCTGACGCTTCGTCCTGAAGGTACCGCTGGTGTTGTACGCGCCTTCATCGAGCATGGGCTACACGCTCAAGGCGGTGTCCAGCGGCTCTGGTACATGGGCGCAATGTTCCGCTACGAGCGTCCCGGTACTGGGCGACAGCGGCAGTTTCACCAGTTAGGTGTAGAGCTGTTGGGTAGTGGTGATGTCCGCGCGGATGCTGAAGTCATTGCGATCGCCGTTGATATTCTGCAAGCCGTTGGGTTGACCGATTTACAGCTAGAGCTAAATTCTCTGGGCACACGGGCAGATCGATCGCAGTACCGCAGCCTGCTAGTCGATTACCTCACCCCTTACAAAGCAGATCTTGATCCCGATTCACAAGATCGCCTGACGCGCAATCCTTTACGCATTCTCGACAGCAAAGACGCGAAAACACAGGTTATTTTGCAGGAGGCACCACTCTTGGGGCAAAGCCTGAGCGCAACTTCGCAAGAACGGTTTGCCAAAGTACAGCAACTTCTAACTGATTTAGGGATTGCCTACACCCTGAATCCAAAGCTCGTACGCGGGTTAGACTACTACAGCCACACTGCCTTTGAGTTTCAATCAGTGCAGTTTGGCACGGTTGGCGGTGGTGGACGCTACGACGGCTTGGTCACTGAATTGGGTGGACCAGAAACTCTGGCGATCGGTTGGGCAATTGGCTTGGAGCGGCTCATCGGGCTTTTGCAGCAACTCAAACCGATACAACCAACTACCACCGATTTTTACCTTGTATCGAGAGGCGAAGCTGCTGAGCTACAGGCGTTGAAACTGGCACAAACACTCCGTCAAGCAGGCTTCAAAGCTGAGCTAGACCTGAGCGGGAGCGCGTTTGGCAAGCAATTTAAGCGTGCCGATCGCAGTGGAGCGATCGCCTGTTTTATTCTGGGAGATGCTGAAGCGGCAAATCAAACTGTGCAGCTAAAGTGGCTGGCAAGCGGCAACCAGGAGGAGATTAAGCAAGCTAACCTACTGAACTGCTTCAACGAATTTCAGCAGAAAATAGACCGCGATCGAGAAGAACAAGCATAGCAGCATCAAGGCTGAATCTGACGTTTGTCTTTTTTGGCGTTTGTCTTTTCTGTAGGATCTACGCAAATCTCGGAGGTTTTAACCAAGACTTAAGCATCGTCACCAATGTTGTCGCTTAAACCTCGAAGGTTTTGGTCAAAATGCGTCAGTCCTGCTCTAGTTCTTATTAACTTTTCTAACGGTTCAGATGGCTTCTCTAACGAACGATCCCAACCTGGACGTAAAATTAGCCTATTCTTAGAAACCTTTAGACTAATAGGACGCATTCAGTTATGTCTGACCCTAGAAATGCTGAGCTTATTCAACCCTGGAAAGGCGATCCTTTTACAGGACACTTGTCTACCCCGATTAGCGATTCTGCCTTTACCAAAGCATTTATTGGTAATCTGCCTGCCTATCGCAAAGGGCTTGCTCCGATCGTGCGCGGTCTCGAAATTGGTCTTGCTCATGGTTACTTCCTCATTGGACCCTGGGTTAAGTTTGGACCACTGCGCGACTCTGACGTTGCCGCATTAGGTGGCTTGATTTCAGGCTTAGCGCTGATCCTGATTGCAACAGCGTGTCTCTCTATCTACGGTCTTGTGACGTTTGAAGATGAAAGCAGCGGTTCTAAAGACTCTTTACAGACGGCTGATGGCTGGAGCCAACTCACGGGTGGTTTCTTCATCGGTGCCACAGGCGGCGCTTTCGTGGCATTCTTCCTGCTTAATGAGTTCTCTACGGTGGATTCCATCTTCCGTGGTTTAGTCAACAACTAAAGCGGTCTTTAAATCGCAGAGAGCCTGGATCGACTCGATCCAGGCTCTTTTTTAAGACCTTCCTTTTTTTTAAGACCTTCCTATTGTGTCAGTCGCATTCGGTGCGATCGCAGACCTGCATCCAGCACTTAAAAACCCGACAGATCATTCTGTCGGGCTTAGGTTTCACGCGCTAAAGACTGCTGAGAGAACGATCGCTTAGCGAATGTATTCCTTTAGCACGCTATTACGGTTAGGATGGCGGAGCTTACGCAGTGCTTTCGCTTCAATTTGGCGAATGCGTTCACGCGTGACGTTGAAGATCTGACCAATTTCTTCCAACGTTTTCATGCGACCATCGTCCAAGCCGTAACGCAGTCTAAGAACATCACGTTCACGAGGGCTGAGCGTGTCCAAAACACTCTCCAGGTCTTCTCGAAGCAGGTTCTTAGAAACCTGATCTTCAGGCGTTTCGCCATCAGATTCGATAAAGTCGCCTAAGCGAGAATCTTCTTCTTTACCGATCGGTGTTTCCAAAGAAATTGGCAGTTGAGCAGACTTGGCGATAAACCGCAGCTTCTCAATGGTCATTTCCATCCGAGTAGCGATTTCTTCCTCAGTCGGCTTGCGCCCCATTTCCTGAGACAAGAGCTTGGTGGTTTTCTTGATGCGCGAAATCGTTTCGTAAAGGTGAACGGGTAGTCGAATGGTGCGAGATTGGTCAGCGATCGCCCGTGTAATCGCCTGACGAATCCACCAGGTCGCGTAAGTGGAGAACTTGTAACCTTTCTCGTGGTCAAACTTCTCTGCCGCCCGAATCAAGCCCAAGCTGCCTTCCTGAATCAAATCCTGGAACGACAAGCCCCGATTCATGTACTTTTTGGCGATCGAAACCACCAGTCTCAAGTTCGATTGCACCATTTTGTCTTTGGCACGACGACCCAAGTGCAACCGATGGCGGAATGCCGAAAGCGGCATGTTGACGGCATTCGCCCATTCCTTATCCTGAGGGTCGCGGTCTAACTGTAGCAGCAAGTCTTCTCGAATGCGCTCAAGCTCAAGTAGATCAGCAATTTTGCGTGCAAGCTCGATCTCTTCATCCGCCCGCAAAAGCCGAATACGACCAATTTCCTGCAAATACAGGCGAATGGAGTCTTCGGTGTAGTGCTTTTTCTTTACTGCTGTCCGACGGCGAGTAGACCGAGCCTTACCAGGCTTACTATCTTCCTCGTCTGTAGCGACATCAGCAGGTTCATCTCGATCTTCATCTTCAATGAAGAACCCTAATTCACCCTCGGGCAAATCGCCAGAGGCATTGCTTAAAAGCTCGATTTCGAGTACGTCGTTGGCCTGGGTCATGCCGCGTTCCTCATGCTCCTTAACTAGAAAATCGGTCTACAGAGAAATTCACACCTGAGATTCAGAGCTGAAATAATCGAAAAGAGTACACAGCCAAGCATCTTCACTAGTCAATGAAAATCAACCTCCTCACCAAAGGCATTCCCTCAGATAGAGGCACCAAACTCAAGGGTACAGTAATTGACACATTCAAGAGATGCTCTCAATTGTATCTTTTCTAACAAAAGACGTACATTTTTGCTTTGCTGGAGCAATCCAGCGAAGGCAAGCAGCGCCTGCAACAGCGATAGCATCCGCAAAACGAAACATCAAAGTTTCATCACAATTCATCGTGCTACTTGCAAAAGGGTGCCCTGCTAGCAGATGTCTTATTCTTGGGTCGCTATACATTTGAGGAATTCGTTGATGCGTTAGTTGATGCGTTAACTGAGGAATCAGTGGAACTGGAAGTTGTGTACTGGACAATCCAGGTTTCAGCAAAGAAAGCTCTGGTACCAGATTCTTACCAAATTCTAAAGTGAATGGGGCTGAAGTAGCTCTTTACCTCAATCTCTAAATGGATATGAACCTCTGATCGTTACGTTAACTCAGATATTCTAAGTTAGCAGAGCAAAGCTGAATGATCATGAGGTTCTTCCACGATACTGAAGAACGACTGAGCCTGATCCTAACAATTTACTGAAAGAATTCAGCCATTCTAACGAATTCTTAAAGCTTGATTTAATCTGGGAAACGCCTATCTAGAAGGCTAGCTAGTGATTACAGCGATGGAATTTATGCATCACTTCGACAACGATCGCTCATTTTCACAACATGCAACGTTACATATACAAGGCAATGTAACGCTTTGTGAACAGTTTGACCCTGGATTTCTGGCAGGTTGCATCAAGCAATGATTAATCCTGGTCGCCTGAGTATGCTTTGGTTTGAGGAAGAAGCATTGTCTCCAGAAGCTTAGACGTGTCAGCAGTAAGAAGAATACGTTTCATGGAGGGGTCACGCAGACTGCCCCAAAGGCTACAGGTAGCAGCAGAGCTACTTAGAACGATCGCTGTCTGCTGTTGGGTTAGCTTGCAGCCAAGCTGATACACACGAGGACGTTTCTGGATGGAAAACGATGCTAAGCGGCAGTAAAGCTCACCTTCGTGAGACATACCACTGCGAACGCTGCCGTTCAACCAAAAACTAAACGTGAAGATTTGTTCCTCATTGACCACTATAGGCAACACAACTATGACCTACCAGGAATAACGATATCGTGAGCTGTGCCTTTTATAACTCTTTGGTAATGGAAAAGCGGGCTGACCAATGCTGTGTTTGCTCACAGTGGTTAACTCAGTATGGGTTGAAGAGCTTCAGAATCTAACACGATGTCCCAAAAAAGCTGTGTCCTATAGTTGAGGCACGGTTACAGAAGTTTCAGGAGTGCGCTTGCCAGAGTTGATCAATGGTGACGAAGCGGTAGTTTTGTGCCAGGAGTAGGGGAAGTAATTGCCCTACGGTCTCGGCAACATCAATTCCGCCATGAGCGCCATCGTGAAGCACGATAATAGAGCCGTTCTTAACTTGTTGCAGGATGCGTTGAACAACCGTAGTCACGCCTGGTCTAACCCAATCTTCAGGGACCACGCTCCACATCACGGGGCGATACTGCCATTGTTGAAGTAGGGTCAGGGTTTGAGGTGTAAAAAGTCCATTAGGAGGACGGACATCACGTACGGCGGTTGGTGGGAGCTGACAGGCAAGTGTAATTTCAGACTGCGTTTCTGCCAGGGTTTGCTTAAGTGCAGACGCTGAAAGGAGGGGAAACGATCGATGGTCGTAGCCATGCAGCCCAATCCAGTGTCCCTGTGCGTAAACAGCACGCGCGATCGCGGGCGATCGATGGACACAGGCTCCTAACCAAAAGAAGCTGGCAGTCACACCGTGGCGCTCTAACTGCTCCAGGAGTTGCGGTGTATAGCGCGGATGCGGTCCATCGTCAAAGGTTAGCGCGATCGTGCGAGAGGAACGATTGCCAGACCACAAGCAATTTGGAAACAGCGGCTTGAGTGCTTCATAAAGCAGTGGATAAGCAGGTGCAAAGGACAACATTGATTTGTGGGATGTAGACTATACGGCGAGGCAAAAAGCTTGCCGTGTCTGCGCTGACTGTACCAGTGCTAACAGCACTTCGCTGCTGAGTGGAGAAACCAGAAAACCATCAAACCCAGGGTTCTCTTCCTGATGCATCCAGCGCGGCGCATGAAAATCGGTCAAGGCGACAAAGGTCGTGCGATGCTTGTTAGCAAACACTCGTAGTTCCTGAAGCAGTGTTTGAGACCAGTTTTGATGATCACCAGCCAGAATCATCAGAAAGGGTGGTTGCTGAGTCATTCGGGCAAGTGCTTGCTCTTCTGAGCTAACGCTCACTATGGAGTAGCTGGAATAGTGCAGCACTGATGCCAGCGCACTCATCCTATGGGGCTGTTTTGCCAGTAGAAGAATATCACTTGATGGTAGTTGCATAGCGCAAAACAGCGGGCGGTTCGCCAATGTCTAAAAAGGAGTTTAGGTCTGCTTGTTACTATACCGTCTGCAAAAGGGGTAGTTTTTACGAACAAAAGCGCTCAAAGCTTTTTGCTAATTCCTTTTGGCGCTCTTTTGCCTGACCGAAACGCTTCCGCTTTTCTTCGCTTTTACGTTAGCTCTTAAGAAAGATTTTGCAATACTTCTTAGAAGTAACCTAACGATTAGAATTAAGTCCAGCTTTACTTAAACATGCATACCAACATGCTCTGTAACAAGGGCTTGAGTCCCTCGTTCTGGGCGAACTCACCTCGAAATCGTTCCAAAGCAAACTTGCATTTGCCTAGAGTCGAACCTCTACCAAAAAGCAAGATCTTCGTAGATCGATCGCAGCACTGAATTCAACGATCGTCTTTCGGATGACATACAAATTCTGCTTCTTTCTAGCCAGCGAAAATTAAGCATGATGATGAATGATGTTTCTGCATCACTCATTTCTGCATCACTCAGGAGTTGTACAGAAAGAACAGCATGGTCTGTAGCCGTCAGCCGTCAGCGAAAAGCTGATAGCTGATAGCTGATCCAAAAGTGTGCAGTGATTTTTTAGCAAGCTCTAAGTCCACTGGGTTTGAACTGCCGAGCTTACGGAGCGTTTATGGAGACAACCGGGCTTTTTTGAGGCGATTGGCTTCGTACCACTCGGCGATCGCAGGTACCCAGGCTTGAAAGTGGGGCCAAATTACTTCACACAGCTTTTGCGCCTCTAACTGCGCATCCAGTTTCCAGCGCAGGTCTAGCAGGTGCATCAGCGATCGCACATTTGCAGACATGACCCAATGCTGCCGCACGTCAAACGGAATCAAGCCTCTAGCGTGTTCTTCTGAAAAGCCTTGCTGAATGCGATCGGCGTAGCGCTGACAGGCTATTAGACACCAGTCTAAATCTTGCTGGCGTTGTTCAAGGGTGTAGTCATACCGCTTACCCTGGCGATCGGTATAAGTTCCTAAAGGGCGCAGGTAGAACACGGCATCTGCCTCTTGCTTCCCGGCTGCGACATCTAAAAGGCGCTGTCCTGTATAGCGGAACGACTGTACGTCAAAGCTAACGCCAACTCGATGCGTTCGCATCTGTTGCATCGTGCTGTGGGGAAACCAGCCGCAGTTGAGAATGATTTGGGGATGCTCTAGCGGTCCATAGTGACCCCGATTGCCTGCCAGCAGATTTTTGACGACAATTTCGCCGCATTTAGCTTCATCGGGCCAGTCGGCGCGATCGTCCCAGACAAACCCTTCGGCATAGTCCTGATGCATTGCAGCGTAGATCGCTTGCTGAGGGTTCGGCGTTTGAGAAATGACAGCAACAGTAAAGCGATCCATAAGTCAGGGCGATAAAACAGCAGGCTATCTAGGATAAGGGTTCTCGTCATTGATGTGAGCTTAATTGGAATTTCTTAATGCCTTTGAACGTCGCTAGACGATTGCCTTGTGGGGCATGTGGAGTCGAGGGCATTTGGATAGCAGGACGTGTCCTTTGAGTCATGAGCCGAATCTGCACCGAAGCCAAACGCTGATAGCTGACCGCTAATTGCTGACTGCTGATAGCTTCCACTTTTCCAAGCATTTTTGCAGTTTTGTGCCACCATAGACAGCAGATGAATCAAGCCATCTGTCAATCCACTACAACGTTTCAAAGGCTGTCCCGTGCCCAATCGCAATTCTTTCGTTTCGTTCCTGTTTCTTCTTGGTTTATGGAGTGCTGCCCAACCTGCTGCGGCGCAGCTATTGGTGCCCCATACTGTCCAGTTGGATCAAACAAAGTTAGAGCGACAGGGTTTGAGCTTGGCTCAAGAGGCAGCACAGTTGGCTCAATTTCAACAGTATGAGCTTGCTTTGCCGAGAGCGCGTTTAGCAACCCAGCTTGCACCTAAAAGTCCAGAAATCTGGTCACTTTTAGGTGGTTTGTATTTGCAAACAAATGACCTGGACAATGGCATTACAGCACTCAAAAAGGCACAGGGTTTAGACCAGAAAAATTCAGCCGTGCTGTTTGCGCTAGGTTCAGCGTATTTCCAGAAGAACAGCTATGCAACCGCGATCGACTATCTCAAATCGGGCTTGAAGATTAAACCAAATGTACCGGGTGCCTTGTTTGATCTAGGAAATGCGTATCTGATGCTACGCCAATTTGCCGAGGCGCTGACTCAATACGAAAAAGCAGTGGCTCAAGACAAAACGTTTTGGCCCGCGATTAATAATATCGGGCTGATTAAGTACGAAAATGGTGATACTGATGAAGCCATTCGGCGCTGGCGATCGGCTGTGGCGATCGATGCAAAGGCAGCAGAACCACAGCTAGCAATGGCAGTTGCACTTTACTCTAAAGGCGATCGTGAACAGGGGTTGACTCTAGGCGAAGCAGCCATTCAGATCGACAGTCGTTATAGCGATTTGAAATTTCTGAAAGAAAATCTTTGGGGCAATCGACTGTTGGCTGATACCAAGAAATTTTTAGAAACCCCTCGCATTAGAGCGTCGATCGCTCAGGCGCAAGATCGTGGAGTGCCACAACGCCTGTCTGCACCGCAGTAGGATCAACGAAACGGGTAACTTGAGCAGATTGTCTGCATTCTAAAAAATAGCGTTATTTTTGACAGGGACACGATCAAAAACGTGGTAGCTTGCCCCAAGCAGCGTTTGACGCATTCATTATGGGACTGAGAGGACTGCTCTACTTGAATCATGCACGCGCCAGGGTTAATCAGCCCGGACGTTTTAAGGTGCGATCGGTGCTTTGGCTGCTGATTCTTGCGCCAATGCTATGGCTGGGCTACCGCGAACTCAAACGTTACTTCGTAGAGCCGCAGGCGATTCTAGTGCTAGGCGGCACTCCGAAACGAGAAAATTTTGCGGCTGAGTTTGCACGTCGGCACCCGGAGATTCCAATCTGGGTTTCTGGTGGCAGCCCGCAAGCCTATACCGAAGGCGTTTTTGCTGACGCTGGGATCAGCCCGACACGCCTTCACGTCGATCGCCATGCGGTTGATACCGTTAGCAATTTTACGACCCTGGTTGACACGTTTCGAGCCAGAGGCATTAATAGCGTTTATCTGATTACATCCGACTATCACATGCGCCGCGCCCGCGTGATCGGTGAACTGGTTTTTGGCAGTCGGGGGATTGATCTTAAGCCAGTCTCCATGCCATCTGATCAGGCAACGGAACCGATGTCTAAAGCCGTTCGAGATGGAGCCAGAGCGATTCTGTGGCTCACAACTGGGCATACAGGTTCAACGCTGGTGCGTCGTTCAGACGATCGCTAACTATCAGCAATGATGCCTGTCTAGAAGTCTCAAGTCATTTGTGAGCGGTACTTAATGATTGAGCGGTCAGCGGTCAGCGGTCAGCGGTTAGCGGTTAGCGGTCAGCGGTTAGCGGTTAGCGGTTAGCGGTTAGCGGTTAGAGAAAAGCTGACATCAAGATGCTTCTCACAACTCAAACAGGATCACTATAGAAACGAATTTTGACCAGGAACCATTTCTGGCGATCGCGGTCGATCAACCTGTGGAGACTGCTGCACGCGATCGCACCATTGAGCCACCATTAGAGACAGCAGTCCTGAGCCTGTGATCCTGTTGAACCTACGGCTAAAGTACCCTTTCGTTCAATCAACCATCAGGGCTTCAACGGTTCTTACTATGAATATCAAAGCCTCACCATTGACGCATTCCCCCACCTTCACTGCGCTCACGGTAGACATTCCTCCCAGTCCTACACCGCAGTGGAATCCGCTTGATCCTGCCTGGATCAAAGTTTGGGAGCAAGTCGGTCCGATCGGCTACCTGGCACTTCTTTGCGTACTTGTCTGGCTGCTCACTCGGTTTGTGGAAACTGTGAAGGGGAAGTAAGACAGCTTTGACGTGATTTCGCATACTTCGATTTTTAGGGGACGTGATCTGTAAGGGCTTTGCGGTTTAACAATCGACCAATGAACCAGGTTTCGACGGCGCTCAACCTTCAGTCCTAGCGGGTTGAGTGTAGCCGAAACCCAAACCACTGGTATCTTCTTTTCTTGCAATCCCCTAACGTCCCTTTTCTGTCTCTGCGATCGCCTCTTTTTCGCCACCAGCAAACCATTTTGGGTTGTTTTACTCATGCTGTAATCGTTTTGAGCGATCGTTTATACCCATAGGGCAGGTTGCGCATCTGCCAGAAATTCTATAATTTGTGAGCGTGGAGCTTAGTTATCCCCTCAGCGAGGAGTAAGCATGTATATCGTACAGATTGCCTCTGAGTGTGCCCCAGTGATTAAAGCTGGAGGGTTAGGGGATGTTGTCTATGGACTGAGCCGGGAGTTAGAAATCCGTGGTCATACCGTCGAGCTGATTTTGCCGATGTATGACTGTATGCGCTACGACCATATTTGGGGTTTGCATGTTGCGTATGAGAACCTGTCAGTACCCTGGTATGGCGGCATCATTCGCTGCTCTGTTTATTGTGGCTGGGTGTATGGACGGCTGTGTTTTTTCATTCAGCCGCATTCACAGGATAAGTTTTTTAATCAAGGTCGCTACTACGGCTGCGTGGATGACAATATTCGCTTTGCGTTTTTCAGCAAAGCCGCGCTAGAGTTTCTGCTGCAAAGTAACAAGCGTCCGGATGTGATCCACTGTCACGACTGGCAGACAGGCTTGGTGCCCGTAATGCTGTTTGAAATCTACCAGTATCAGGGGATGGAAAATCAGCGTGTTTGCTACACCATCCACAACTTCAAGCATCAGGGGATGGGTGGCAGTGATGTGCTGTGGGCAACCGGGCTAAATCGAGAAGACCATTACTTCCACATCGATCGCCTGCGCGACAACTTCAATCCGTTTGCGCTTAATTTCATGAAAGGCGGCATTGTTTACTCAAACTATGTCACCACCGTCTCGCCGCATCATGCCTGGGAAGCCCGCTGTACTGAGATTGGCTATGGCTTGGGTCACACACTGCATCTGTATCAGGACAAGTTCTCTGGTGTGCTCAATGGCATTGACTACGATGTCTGGAACCCAGAGAGCGATCGCTACATTCCCCACGCTTACACCAAAGACGATCTGGCAGGCAAGGCGAAAAACAAACAGGCACTGCGAGAACGTTTGCTGCTGCGTGATGTTGACCGACCGCTGGTTTGCTTTATCGGTCGTTTAGATGAACAAAAAGGGGTACATCTGGTTCACCATGCGATTTATCATGCGCTGCAACGGAGCGCTCAGTTCGTTTTGCTGGGATCTGCTACTGAAGCAGGTATTAACGATCATTTCTGGCACGAAAAGAATTTTCTGAACGACAACCCCGATGTGCATTTGGAGCTTGGCTTTAATGAAGAACTTTCTCACCTCATCTATGCAGGAGCCGATTTCATCGTGGTGCCCAGTAATTATGAGCCGTGTGGCTTGACCCAGATGATTGGTCTGCGCTATGGCACAATCCCTGTCGTGCGCGGTGTGGGTGGACTGGTGAATACGGTCTTCGATCGCGATTACGATGAAAAGCACCTGCCCGAAGAGCGCAATGGTTATGTCTTCTATGAAACCGATGATTCAGCACTCGAATCAGCGATGGATCGGGCACTCGATTTGTGGTACGACAACCCCGATGAGTTTCGTAAGTTCCAGCTACAGGGCATGAACTACGACTATTCGTGGAATTATCCAGGCAAAGACTACCTGGAAATTTACGATCGCATTCGCCACCAGTAATACAGGCAGCGGACACCATGCCCTTTTCTCCAACTCTTGTCACGCTGGCTCACTATATAGCAGGCGAATTCGACAACCGCGAACAGGCGATCGCTGAGCCTGTCTGGTATGTCCATTTGCGCTTATGGCTACGACCCGTGCCACTCTTCAGCGAAGACAGTTTGACCTTTTTTGCAGAACAAGCAAACGTGCTCACCCTCGATCAACCCTACCGTCAGCGACTTATCCGGTTGATGCAAACCAATGATGCCGAAGCCCCGCTGCAAGCGCAGTTTTATGCTTTTAAAGACCCAATCGCTGCCAAAGGTGCAGGGTTAAAGCCAGAGTTTCTCCAGGCAATCACGCTAGAGCAGATTGAATTTTTACCTGGCTGTCTGCTCAAAATTACCCAGCAGCCTGATTCAGAGAGCATTTCAGCGCATCCAGTGTCCGGCTATCAGTGCTTTTTCTCCTATCAAGGTAAACAATCTCAAGTACAGCTTGGGTTTGCAGCACGCTCAAACACCTTTGAAAGCTACGACAAAGGCATTGATCTTGAAACCCAAACTGCGACATGGGGAGCAGTCATGGGTCCCTATCGCTACACGAAGCGACGGGATTTTGCGGCTGAGCTAGGGGCTGCCAGCAATTACAACTACACATGACTTGCAGCAAGGGTTCCAGCCCCTAGCCTGGTGTGTTGGGGCGGGCGCGATCATTTTGATACCGCAAGGTTTTGTTGGAGCTAATTGATGACGCGCCCTAGCCTGGTGTGTTGAGGCGGGCGCGATCAGGCTGATACCGCAAGGTTTTGGAACTAATTGATGACGCGCCCTAGCGATCGGAGACGGCTAAAGGGTCGCTACCAAAGACCATCAGGGTATACAAAAATAAAAAGATTAGGATGCTATTGAGCTGCACAATGAATTGACGCTAACGTAAACTCTAGATAAGGCACTGATAAGATGCACAGAGTTGTCTGAGGCAGATTGACAGTCGTCAGCACGAAGGCTCGTTGTCCATCTCCTCGTTTAGCGCTCACTCACGCGATTGTACGGAAAGTTATATGACCACCACCACCACAGCCGCTTCCCAGCAAGACCGATCGGATGACGAAGCAGCCAGTCAGCAGTCCGATAACACCACTGCGTCAACCATCGTAGATGTGATCGAAACGGTCATTGACAGCCTGGACAGTGACAACACCGCAATGGTAAGCGATACCGATGGAGGCTACATTTGGAAATTTAAGTACGGCACGGTAGAGGTGTTTGTACAGCTGACAGGTCTATCGGACGACGATACCATCAGCGCTTGGGCAGCAGTCTTAAAACTCCCAGCTAAGGATGAAGCTAAGCTCACCCGTAAGTTGCTTGAATTGAACTGGTCAGGAACGTTAGAAGCTCGCTTTGCCATCCTGGGCAGTGAGGTTGTGGTGCTTTCTACCCGATCGCTGGCTGACCTCTCTCCTGGTGAAATCTCGCGTGCTATTACCCTGGTTGCCACGATCGCTGACGATCAGGATGAACCACTTCAGGCTGAATTCGGGGCAAGCTAGTCTGGAGAAGTTTTTGGCTTTTAGTTTTTAGAAGGAATAAGACGGCAGGAAGCGGGGGAATAGCATCAACTCAACCGTCAGCGTATCGTCGCCTTACCCAATCAACCCCTCAGCCCCACGCCCTTATGCAAACCTGGCGATTAATTCCATTGCTGGACGCGCCAGGTAACGTTCAAATGGCGCTGGACTCCTGGTTGCTAACACAACACCTTCAGGGCAAGCAGCCACCAACCTTGCGCTTTTACACCTGGAAGCCTGCCGCAATCTCGTTGGGTTACCACCAGCATCACTGGTCACAACACTGGCAGCATGTAACATGGCAGGGTGAGCCGCTGGCTTTGGTACGGCGACCGACTGGAGGACGGGCAGTACTGCATCAAGGTGATTTAACCTACGCTGTCGTGACATCAGGGCTGCCGACCAATCGCCTACAGGCATACGAAACCATTTGTGAGTTCTTAGTTCAGGGCTGGCGATCGCTCGGCGTAGAGCTGCACTATGGACAGATGAAGCGAGGCTATCTTCGCAATCCCAACTGTTTTGGAACGGCGACAGGAGCCGATTTACTCTTGGCGAATGGTGCCAAGCTCATTGGCAGCGCTCAGTTGCGTCGAGGTTCGGGAGTGTTGCAGCATGGTTCAATGCCGTTGTTCGCCGATCCAGACTTGTTTCAACAGGTTTTTGGTGCCTTACCTGAGCGCTCATCATTGCCTTTAGCATTGCCGCCAGAGGCTCTCGTTGAAACGGTGATGAAGGCGCTCACAATTGCTGCTGAAGCATGTTTTGCAGCCAATTTACAGGTGCAACCACTGTCGGACGAAGAGTGGGAAGCTGTTTTGACGCATGACTGTGTAGAGGGCAATGAAAGGAGTCAGGAGTCGGACTTTGACATGAGCACTCAGCCGAACGGAGCCAGAAGTCAGGAGTCAGGAGCTAGTAATAATCGTACGGCTGATCGCTGATCAACTCAAAACTCATGCCTCATTCTTTCCTATTTGTTTGCTGGTGAAGCTTCAGCCGCCGCTTGCGCGATCGCTCCCAGTTGGAAGCCGGGTGGATAGATCCCCTCTTCTTTGATTTGCTTAATGAGCACCTCTGAGATGGGGATCTTCATTTTCTGCGTGAGTGCGCGTACCACATCCCCACGATCGATTACGCCCGCAACCGCACCAGCCGGAGAAAGTACTGTGATGCGCTTGAGTTGTTGCGATTCCAACACCTGGATCACTTGCACCAGAGGCGATGCTTCTTCCACGGTGGGAATATCTGTCAGGGGTTGAACCAGGCGAGACAACGGTTGCGTTTCCCATTCGCTGCGCTCAATAGTGTGCAAATCTGCGGCGTTGACCAGACCTCTGTAGCGCCCATTGGAGGCGGCAAAGTACACCATCGCACGAGCAGTATCCAGCAAGTAGGTGTCAGTGAACTGACGCAAGGTCATGTCGGCATCCACGACTCGAAAGTCCCGCGTCATTGCGTCGGATGCCGTAATCTGCAACAAGGTTTCCTGAAGATCCGTCATGCGATCGTAACTCGTGGCATTGCGGATACCAAACCACCCCAGGAAGGCAATCCATAGACCGCTGTAGTCACCTCTTACCAGACTGAACGTGCCCCAGAGAATCGCCAGCCAACCGAGAACTTTCCCCGTTCGAGCTGCCCAGTGAATGCCCTTAAAGCGACTGCCTGTGAACTTCCAGACGGCTGCTTTTAACACTTGTCCACCGTCCAGCGGTAAACCTGGAATCAGGTTGAACAGAGCCAGTATGAGGTTAGTCCATGCCAGGTCAGTTGCCAGCACATTGACTGCATTCGTCGAACTAGGGATGGCATAAGCGATCGTACCTAAAAGGGCAGCCAAGCACAAACTCACGGCAGGTCCTGCGATCGCCACCTGAAACGCTTTTCCTGGCGTTTTTGATTCTTGCTCGATCGCGGCAATGCCACCAAACAAAAATAGAGTGATGGAGTTCACTTTAATGCCCTGTGCCCTGGCTACCAGGCTGTGCCCTAACTCATGCAGCACCACCGAGCTAAATAGCAGGAGCGCCATCACAACGCCCATCCCATAAGCAAAAGCAGTACCCCACTGCGGAAAACTTTGCTGCCAGCGCAGCCCTGCCGGAATCGCGATTAAAAACAGCACACCCACCCACGATGGATCGATGAAAAACGGAATACCAAACAGGGAACCGACCCGCCAACCAGACTGCATAACAGACCTCTACATACGATGTGGGAACAGGATACCTGAGCGATCGACACCAGGCTCACTCTCAATTCAATCCTGCCCTCTCTCTCCAGAATAAAGGATGTGATCGTAGACGGACGGCTGAGGTAGCACGGTTAACCGAACGCGATCGCCGCAATGTAGCTAAAAGTCAGAATTGTCTCTCTAAGACTTACGTGTGTTGACCAAAACCTCTGAGGTTTAAGCGACTACAGTTGGTAACGATGCTGATTTTTGGTAAGACCTCAAGCCGAGTCAAACTAAACCACTGTATGCTCAAACAAAAACCCCAGCACGAGGCTGGGGTGTACTTCTTCGAGGTCGTTTTGACGGCATGTCTGGGAAGAAGCTTGAGTGCGAGGGCTGGAGCCATATCCAGGCTCTCATCGCTGATGATAAGAAAGCCCCAGGGATGGGTCTGGGGCGAATTTTGGCTAACTGTTGCAGAGCGATCGCAGTGATGAAGGGTAGAGTAAAAGCGATCTGGAAAGCAGCCTTGCAAGGCAGTCATGAAATCAGTAGACGCAGTTGAAATCGCCAACCTAAAGACTTGATCGCTGCCGAGCAGTTTCATGGGGGCGCTAAAGAGAGTGGCATCTGTCTTTAGGGATAACTACAGATTAGGGCGATCGCTCCACAAATACTTTCCTTTGTCGTGCAAGCTACTTTCCACATTTGGAAAGTAGGTTTGGTACTCAAGAATTACGCCTTTTGACCAAAACCGCTGAGGTTGAAGCACTCCACTGGTTACGGTAGGTGGTTCTTGACTGAAACTTCTGAGGTTGGCGTCAGTCCTGTTTTAAAGAGGGTGACACGATCGTCCCAAGACTACTGCTCCACTCGTCAGCTGATAAATGCCGTCAATTTCGACTATGTGAGCGTGTGGAGAAGCAGGCACATCATCTGGATTCTCGATCGTTCCCGCTCCCTGATTGTCAGCACTCAGTTTTACTGCTTCACGATTCACCATTTCACCAGCCGTTATGGCATACGTAGGGAAGGGTGACGCTGCCAGATCATCTGGCTGGTTTGACAACCCACCGGTGCCTGTGACAAGAAAGCTACCCTGACGAGAATTGCGTGCGATGCAGCTATGGGCAATTAACTGGCTGGTATCGACAACCTCCGTCGGTAGTGGTGCCAGGTTAGATTGCAGCGTTACATCCGGTAGCGTAATCTTGCCAGACCGAAGTTTGCCGCTGGCATTGACATCAACTCGACCGTTCCCGCTTAGCGTCTCAGTATTGGCGTTAGCATCCTTGGGTTTATAGCGAAAACCGAAAAAGGCAGGAGTGTTTAGTGTGATCGCACCGCCACTGCCAGCGCGAGAAAATGCCAGAATGTCGCTGTCATTGAGGGCAACGATCGCTCGTGCATTGAGCGTAATATTGCCACCACTGCCAGTCCCGCTGAGGACACTCGTTGTTAGATCGCTATTGCCGCGTAGAGCGATTAAGCGAGCGGCGATCGCAATGTCACCACCAGCTCCTTGAGTAGAGGTTGTTAGAATCTGGCTGTCTTGGGCTTGCAGAAAGTTCCGCAGGCGAATCGCAATATTCCCGGCATTGCCTGTTCCTCGACTTGGGGCAGAAATGACTGCGCCATCTTGTAAAAACAATGAGCGCGCATCGACCTTGATATTTCCCCCATCGCCGCTACTTTGGGGTTTGATCGTCCCGTTAGCCATGATGGTTTGAGGTGTCGTGTCGCTAAACAAGCCGCTTGAGCGTCCAGTGGTGGCATTTTTACCCACAATGTAGATATCATCTACGGCATTGATGGTAATGGTGCCTGCGGGAAGCTGTCCGAGTGTGCTGATTTGAAACTGCGCTCCATTCGTCAGCGTGAGTGAACGAGCTGTAAGGTTGATGGCATTCGTCCCGCTTTCGCCTCCAACTGCACCAATATCGACACGACTGAAGATACCACTGGGGAAGCCATCCAAGCCAACGCCATCGAAGGAAGCCGCGCCTGCCACGTTGATGTTGATACCAGCAGTTCTACCGTTTCCAAGCGCACTGGCGGCGATCGCAGCGCCATTTGTGACAGTGAGTGAGTCAGCAGTGAGGCTAATCTGTCCGCTATTGCCTCGACCAATGCGGCTCACGCTGCTAAAAATGCCGCTAGAGAATTTGGGTGTCTGTCCGTCTAAGGTAACTGATCCAGTGATTTGTAGATTAATGTCGCCAGCATTGCCCTGACCAAAGGTGCTGGCAACTAAAGCCGCTCCATTTTCTACCGACAGCGATCGAGCGGTGAGGCTGATCCCGCTACTGTTACCGATCGCGTTTTCGCCAATAAAGCTATAGATGCCGCCAGGATCAGCAAAGTTGCCTGATGGATCGCCTTTGAGCTGAACACCGTTGAGCACCTGGATGGTGATTCTGCCCGCATTCCCTCGGCTAAAGGTGCTGGCATCCAGTTGCGCGCCCTGCTCCAGCAACAGTCTAGCAGCCGTAATGTTGATCCCGCTGCTGCTGCCAACTGCTTTACTCTGCACACTGCTATAGGCTCCACTGGGAAATTGATCAACCGCGCCTACGCCAGCAAAACGAACGTCGCCACGAGCCTCAATATTGATGCTGCCAGCGTTGCCCTGCCCTAGTGTACTCGCGGTCAAAAGCGCACCATTGGTCACTGCAACTGAAGCAGCGCTGATGCTAATGCCGCCGCTGTTGCCGATAGCATTTGCATTCACCTGGCTATAGGTACCTCCCGATCGCCCATCACGATCCTCGCCATCGAAGGTAACGGTACCCTGCGATCGGATCGTGACCATACCACCATTGCCGTTACCAAACGTGCTGGCATTCACCTGTGAGCCATCTTTTAGCAGCACCGAGCCAGCCGTGATATTGACATCGCCGCTATTGCCATCGCCAAGCGTTGAATTAGCCATAAAGCTGCCATCGGTAAGGGCGACAGCACCCAGAACGTGAAGGTCAATATCACCCGCCTTGCTTCCTGGTGTTCCCTCACCTGCGGCAATGCCACCTCGGAGAATGCTGCCGTTAGCCATACTGAAGTTTTGAGCATTGATGCCAATGCTGCCGCCCGTGCGGACGTTGACCTCTGACTGATTGATGAGCGTTACGTCTGCCAGCGATCGCTCGATCGCTGCAAAGCTTAAGTGCAACTTGCTGCCGCTGCCGTCCAGTTCGACGATGCCTTTACCCGCCAGTCCTCCTAGCTCCACTCGTCCACCTTGTGCCAGCAGCACACCTCGATTGAGCAGGATATTACCGCCTACCAGCGCTAAACTTTGACCCGTTGGTACCTGTAGCCTTGCCTGACTGGCGATCGGTTGATTCGCCAGTTGATTGAAGAGTAACGCAGACGGGTTGACCGTTAGCAACGGCGGTGCTGTAGGATTCGTAGCGCTATAGATACCCTGATTGCCAAACTGAATCGCACTCGCAGTTGTGACTAAAAAGGTACCCCCCAAATTGAGGGAGGCATTCGAACCAAAGAGAACGCCACTGGGATTAATTAAAAAGAGGTTGGCATTGCCGTTTGCTTGCAGCACACCATCAATTTGGGACGGTCGCCCACCTGTAACACGGCTGATGATATTCGTGATGTTGGCAGCATTATTGAAAAAGGCAGTTTCGCCCTGCCTCAGAGAAAATTGCCCAAAGCTATGGAAAAGGTTGCGATCGCGGACTGCCCCTCCGTTGATTTGAAACAACGGTCCTGTAGAAACCTGCGATCGCTCTCCACTGGGGAGTGTCGTGTCTGCTGCCACCTGTGCCCACGCCCGATCGCTCACATTCATGCTAGCAAGCAGTATGAGTGTGCAGCTAAACGTCTGGCACGCTGAGAGTAACCACTGCGATCGTCCAGAAACCACTAAATTTGCCTCGAATTGGAACAGTTTGAGTGTACGAGCGGTGATCCGATTCAGTGAGAGCAGCAGCATTATGGCTAAACAACCATTGCCGCAGTTATTGAGCCATGCTGTTCCCTTACCGCTAACGTTAAGTCGATTCTCGCCAGACCTCTATTTTGATCAAATTCGTCACAAAAAGCGTGTGGTTTAGTAAGTGGTTTTGTAGAGAGAAGCGCGCTTTTGGTATGTAAAAGGTGCGTTACCCATACTGCAAAGAACTGGGGCAGAAGGCAGAAGGCAGGAGGCAGGAGGCAGAAGGCAGAAGGTAACGTTGTTGGCTCCACAGGCGAAGCAGGAGTCAATGACGTTAGAAGAAGGCAGGAGGCAGAAGCTAATACACCTCACACCTCACACCTCTCTTCCGCGAAGAGGCAGAAGGCAGAAGGCAGAAGGCAGAAGGCAGACTATGACCGTCCTGCGGCATGAATGCTTAGGAGTTGTACAGAAATAACAGCATGATCTGTAGCCGTCAGCCGTCAGCGAAAAGCTGATAGCTGATAGCTGATAGCTGATAGCTGATAGCTGATAGCTGATAGCTGATCCAAAAGTGTGCAGTGATTTTTTAGCAAGCCCTTAGCACAACCCTGTGAGCAACTAGGCTTTAGTGACTTTGCTGTTGGGTCGCTGAATGATTGTTTCTACCACTCTGCGCCGATTCTCTGGGTCGATGCCCACAAGTCGCACATAGTCTCCTGTATGTTCGTCGAGGCAAGCCTCTAGAGCCGCGATCGCCTCCGACGGTTGCCCCTGAAACGAACCGTAGGAATGCCAGGAGTTTGTGCGGAAGCGGCGCTCGTCCACATACTCAATGCCCAGACGATGCCCCTGTTTCAGAATTTGGTTCACCTGGGTCACCATGTCTGGGGTAAGCTTTGTGCTGGAAGGCTGACCGCTATAGCTGGATGATGCTGGCTGCTGGTCGTGTCCGCTACCATTACCGATCGGATTGCTGGCAGGATTACCAGACTCGTACTTGTGATAGTACTGAGTATTGGCTGGCGTTTCTGCTTTAGAGGCTGTCTGTTCAGCCGTATTGCCTAGCTTGCGATTAAAGTACAGCGCTTTGTTGTATTCCTCTGCCAGTCCCATCTCTTGCACCCGGCGCTGTTCTTCGACCAATTGCTTACCAACTTCCAACAGGTGCGGCAGGCTGAAATTGGGCTTACGGAAGGTGGGTGACGCTTTCTCACTGTTGACGACCCGCTGGGAAATTTGATCGATCCCAACTTCGTCAATCAGCGCTTTCACCTGTTCATCATATAAACGCGATCGCACGGCTCCATAGAAGTCGATCGACTGATTGGAAAAGGTATCCACCAGCGTTTCGACTGCCTGTCGCTCCACACCGTCTGCCTGAAAAATGCCGCTGACAATGCCAAGGCGATCGGCGCGATCGGGTTCCCAAAAAAACTTCTCCATCCGTCCATCTCGCACCAGCGGAGCGTAGAGCGTGGAGAAATCATTGCCCGTCACAATAATAGGAACACGCCGATTCGGCTCTAGCTCATAGCTACCCGGAAGCTGCACGCTTGTAGGATTGTCGGCAATATTCATCAACGTGCCGTTCACGTTTTGGGTATTCACTGTGTACTGCGTGTACTGATCCACCCGTCCAGCACCTGCGTCAATGTCATTAATCATCAGCACTGCCATGTTGCCGCGCACTTTTACCAGTTCCGCCGCCTCGCGGTAGCGCAAACGTACCAAACGACCTGGATCGCCTGCATCAGGGCTTTCCAGTTCGCCAGCCGACATATAAACGACATTGACACCCATGCGCTCAAACGCCAACTCGCACTGAAACGACTTTCCTTCACCTTTGCGCCCATGTACGCCCAGGATCAAGGGCACTTTAACGCTGGGAATGTCCAGATAATTCTTGGTCAAGTGAATCGCAAGCTTGTCGAGAAAGCGGGGGGAAATGTAATAGCTCATAGGTTCTGGCGGTTAGCAGTTAGAAATGACTGTTTAACAGAGTTTGAGAGAAAGCAGTGTGTTTCCCAAAAAAGTAGGGTGAGGCGAACATGGCTCACCTCACCCTACTTTTTCACTGCATTAATGACGAATTAAGTGCCGTTAGCGGGGCTTTTGTACGATGAAGCTCATTACCTGACACTGTTTGATGTTGTCAAACGCCACAACGCGGATGTAGCTGTTGGGGTACTCAGACTTGCACTGTTGCACTTCATTCAGCACTTCCTGGGGAGAGCGCGCGCTGAACATGGGCAACTTCCACAGTGTCCAGTAGTGAGCTTCAGCGCTAGGGTCATTCGTAAACTCAACGCCAGGGAAAAAGCCCTGATCCAGCGTGTACTGAATCTGGCGAGAGATCTGAGCGTTATCCATCAGCGGCAGGTAGGAAAACGTCTCATAGCGACGCTCAAAGGGTAAGGTCTTCATGGTTTCCTTGATTGGTAATAGTTGCTAGTTGATTGTTTGTTGCTAGCGGTTGACGTGAGGCGATCAGCTCACTGCTAACCATTAACGACGTTCGTCAGGGTTTTCAGCGTTTGGCTCTTGCTCTGGCTGGGCGCTAGGCACAGTGAGATCTAACTGTGTCATCCGCTCTAGCTGCTGACGGCGCAACCCCATGTTTGCTTGCTGCGTACCGGTGAGCAGCAGTTCTGGCAGCACATCTGCAATATTTTCTGCTAGATGTTCTCTCACGGTCAGGATGCGAAACGCAAGGTCTTGCCGCTCCTGGAAGAGGGCTTGCAGATACGCATCCCCATCCTGAATCTTTTCTTTAGACGAAAAGTTTTGCAGCCAGAACGCACGCGGCGGATCAGTTTCACTCAACTGAGCAATCACCGTCCTTACAGCCTGATACGTCAAGTAGCTGATAAGCGTCTTGGCAGTATCTTTGGCAATTTGCTTTAGATCCATGGCAAACAGAATGAGTGAAGAGGGATGAGGGATAAAGTAAGAATCGGTATTCGTGGTTTATCCTTCATCCTTCATTCATGACGATTAAATGGTATCCATTGCGTCAAACTCAAACTTGATTTCCTTCCACAGTTCGCAAGCAACCGCCAACTCAGGCGACCACTTCGCTGCGGCGCGGATGATGTCGCCACCTTCGCGCATCAAGTCACGACCTTCGTTACGAGCCTGAACGCAAGCTTCCAGCGCCACGCGGTTTGCAGTTGCACCCGGTGCATTACCCCAGGGATGACCCAGCGTACCGCCACCAAATTGCAGTACAGAGTCATCGCCGAAGATTTCGACTAGAGCAGGCATGTGCCATACGTGGATACCACCAGACGCAACTGCCATGACACCGGGCATAGATGCCCAGTCTTGCGTGAAGTAGATGCCACGAGAGCGATCTTTTTCGATGTAGTTTTCGCGCAAGAGGTCGATGAAGCCAAGAGTGATGGCTTTGTCGCCTTCGAGCTTACCAACGACGGTGCCTGTGTGGATGTGGTCGCCACCAGACATCCGCAAGCACTTCGCCAAGACGCGGAAGTGAATGCCGTGATTTTTTTGACGATCGATCACAGCGTGCATGGCGCGGTGAATGTGGAGCAGCAGACCATTGTCGCGGCACCACTTAGCAAGTGTCGTGTTAGCGGTGAAACCTGCGGTCAAGTAATCATGCATCACGATCGGCATCTTGAGTTCTTTAGCGTACTCAGCCCGCTTCAGCATTTCTTCGCAGGTAGGAGCCGTCACGTTCAGGTAGTGACCCTTGATTTCGCCCGTTTCAGCCTGTGCTTTATAAATTGCCTCAGCCACGAAGGTGAAGCGATCGCGCCAACGCTGGAACGGAGCCGAGTTGATGTTTTCATCGTCTTTGGTGAAGTCGAGACCACCACGCAGACATTCGTACACTGCACGACCGTAGTTCTTTGCTGACAGACCCAGTTTGGGCTTAATGGTGCAACCCAGTAACGGACGACCATACTTGTTCAGCTTGTCGCGCTCAACCTGGATACCGTGAGGCGGACCCTGGAAGGTTTTCAGGTAAGCAACAGGAATCCGTAGATCTTCTAACCGCAATGCCTTCAGCGCCTTGAAGCCAAATACGTTGCCCACGATCGAGGTCAACATATTGGTAACGGAGCCTTCCTCAAACAGATCCAGAGGATAGGCAACATAGCAAATGTACTGGTTGTCTTCGCCGGGAACCGGTTCGATATCGTAGCAACGACCTTTGTAGCGATCGAGGTCGGTCAGAAGGTCAGTCCACACAGTCGTCCAGGTGCCAGTAGAAGACTCAGCCGCTACCGCAGCGCCTGCTTCTTCAGGGGGTACACCGGGTTGCGGGGTCATACGGAAGGCTGCTAACAGATCCGTATCTTTTGGTGTGTAGTCTGGGGTGTAGTACGTTAATTTGTACTCTTTAACTCCAGCCTCATACCCAGACTTCGCCTGGGTTCTCGTTTGCGCGTAAGACATAAATCTCCCTTCCTGTGAACTCTACAAAACTTTCCCGAACGCTATCGCCGGAGGCAAAACAGGCTTACACCTGGTAGACATCCGAAATTCAGCAAACATCCTATATCAATGAAGGATTTATTGGCATCCTAGCCTTTGCAATCCGGGGTGGGCGTATGAACGAGTTGCTCACCCTTCCATCAGATTGCTCTCATAGTATCAGCTAATGGGGAGCCAGCAATAAGCAGAACTTCAAACATTCTGTATCGTTTAATAACAAAAGATTATGAATTGAGTTTGAAGCTAAACCTTGCTGTCGAACGTAAACAAAGCTAACGATTTGTGTGATTAGCTGTTGCATGTGCGATCGTAGAAGCACCAAAATCTCTTCTGAATAAACGTTTCAGGCAAGCAACGCTTATACGTTGCAGACAACCTGATTGGAAAGCAGCAGATGCTAAAGAGCGGTTGAAGAGGGGCAACTATAGAGGTAAGAAGAGGTAAGAGTTAAATCTGTTTTTTGTTACATTTCGCAACGATCGCTTCACCTTTGCCAGCAGAGTATTGATCGACCAGAATGTGCCAATGTAGAGCGTCATTGCAACTGGCAACAACACAATTAAGTTTTGGACATCCACAGTCTATGAGTGCGTTTCGAGTTGGAGTAGCGGGTCCAGTCGGATCGGGGAAGACGGCGTTGGTCGAGGCGTTGTGTAAGGCATTGCGCGATCGTTACAATCTTGCGGTTGTCACTAACGATATTTATACCCAGGAAGACGCGCAGTTTTTGGTGAAGAGTCAAGCACTGGAGAGCGATCGCATTCGTGGGGTAGAAACAGGCGGCTGTCCGCATACGGCAATACGGGAAGATGCGTCGATGAACTTGGCGGCGATCGAAGACTTAGAACAGCAGTTTCTGGATCTGGAGCTGGTGTTTGTGGAAAGCGGTGGCGACAACCTGGCAGCCACGTTTAGCCCGGAGCTAGTCGATCTCACGATTTACGTGATTGATGTAGCAGGCGGCGACAAAATTCCTCGTAAAGGTGGACCCGGAATCACCAAGTCTGATCTGCTAGTGATCAACAAGATCGATCTGGCGACCCATGTTGGTGCCGATCTGGACGTAATGGAGCGAGATGCCAAGAAAATGCGGTGCAAGAAACCCTTTGTGTTTTCTAATCTCAAAACGCAACAAGGTTTGGAGGCAGTGATTAACTTTCTGACAGATCACCTACCGCCGAGCCTTCACAAGGCTTTGGTGCAGAAGACATCTTAGAGGTTGTTTGAAAAGTCTGGCGGTTAAAACCGCGACTACGTAAACAAAGTCCGCCTGCGCGGACTACCGAAACGTGAAGGCTTGGGAACCTGCGAAGGCAGGTTTTGTCCGTGTAGCCGCGACTTCAGTCGCCAGGGCTACAAAAATCTGGACTTTTAAAACATCCTCTTAAAGAAAATTGGTTGAAGATTGGTTAATGAATCGCGCAAGGTTGAGGCTTAGGAGTTGTACAGAAATAACAGCATGGTCTATAGCCATCAGCCGTCAGCCGTCAGCTAAAAGCTAAAAGCTGATAGCTGATAGCTAAAAGCTGATAGCTGATAGCTGATCCAAAAGTGTGCCGTTATTTCTTGGCAAGCTCTTAGCGGTCAATCGTCAACAGTCATTTGCTGTCAAGACAACGAAGCGGTGGTTTCTGTAAGCCCTTAAGCCCAACAGTGCTCAAGCACGATCGCCGCTTGAGAGATGAATCCTTGCATAACCTTATTATCGGCTTTTGTCAGTGACTTCTGAGCCTACGCACAGGCGTTTGTATATCCTGATACAAATACTGTGCAAGCCTAACTCTAATATCACACAGTATTGCAGCACGCCTCTATACACAGGATGACTTAATCACAATCGAGTTCAGCGGTGGTGCTAACTTGGCGTGCTTCTAGCTGTCATACGTCCGACTGTGCATATGAGATTTTTACAGGTAAGGAGAATTGCTTAATGAAGTCGCGTCAGCCCCTGATCATACTGGGTGGTATGAATCGTCGTCGGTTTATCCAGTATGGTTCGCTTGCACTTGGCTCTAGTATTGTTGCCGCTTGTTCCAATGGCGGTGCACCCACGGCTGAGACCTCTGCCTCTCCCGGTGCCAGCCCTGTTGCATCGACAGCAGGCGGGGGAGATGGCATTAAAGTTGGTGTGATGTATTCAACTACGGGTTCGATCGCCATTGTGGAGAAATCGCTGCAAGACGCGACGTTCTTGGCGATCGAGCAAATCAACGAAGGCAAAGGTCCTTGGTCTGGTAAGCAAGGGATTAAGGGCAAGAAAATTGAGCAAGTGGTTGTCAACCCAGACTCCAACTGGGATTTATACAACCAGATGTCAAAGCGGTTGATCGACGAAGATAAAGTAGTTTGCGTCCTGGGTTGTTATACATCTGCCAGCCGCAAGTCAGTGCTGCCAGTCTTTGAAGAGAAAGACAAAATGCTGTACTATCCCGTTTACTACGAAGGCAACGAGTGTAGCTCCAACGTCATCTACACGGGTGCAGCACCAAACCAGCAAATTACCGACTCGATCCCCTACTGCGCTAAGAACTTCGGTAAGAAAGGCTTCTTCATCGGGTCTGACTACATTTATCCCAAAGAAAGCAACCGGATTGCCAAAGCTGAGCTGGTGAAAGCTGGTGGACAGGTTGTGGGTGATGAATATGCCGCGCTGGGAACTACTGAATTTATCACCATTATCAACAAGATCAAGCAGGCAAAGCCCGACTTTGTGTTGAGCAATCTGGTGGGTGACAGTATTCCTGCGTTCTACAAGCAGTATAAGGATGCTGGCTTGACATCGGCAGACACGCCCATCATGGCGTACCCCACCACTGAAGAAGAAATTCAGGCAATGGGAGCCGAATTTGCTGAGGGACACTACAGCAGTTTCAATTACTTCCAAACCGTAGATACGCCTGAAAATAAAGCGTTTGTGGAACAGTTCAAAGCAAAATTTGGACCCGATCGCGTCACCAATGGCGTGATGGAAGCTGCCTATCTGCAAACCTTCTTTATGGCGCAGGCAATGGAGAAGTGTGCAGAGCAGGGTAAGGAACTGACGACTGCCAATCTGCGTGAAGCTACACGTGGACAAGAGTTTAAGGCACCACAGGGCACTGTGAAAGTTGACCCGGATAACTACCACACCTATCTGTACTCCAGAATCGGTAAGTGGAAAGAAGATGGGCAGGCAGAAATCGTCTTCTCGACGAAAGCAGCGGTGAAGCCCATTCCCTGGAGTCAGGCTCTCTACAAGGGTCGGATTTGCAAGCACAAATCGCCTGACGATCGCAGCAACCCCAATGTGGAAACCAAGAAAGACATCCCAGCCGAGTTTCTAAAGCAGGCTTAACGCGTTCAAATCTCAGCCTGACCGGACACGATTGTGTCTGTCAGGCTGCTTTCTCTAAGACTAATTTTGCAGATGCCGTTCTGGTTGAGTAAGGGGATTCATGAATTTTATTTCGTCTCTGGTCTATCTGGCGCAGTCCTCTCCACCAGCGAAAAGTATCGACCCGATCGCCTTTGCCAATCAGCTTTTGAATGGTATCGGGATCGTCGGTATTTTGCTACTGACGGGCTTGGGCTTGGCGATTACGTTTGGTGTCATGCGAATCATCAACCTGGCACATGGTGAATTCATCATGCTGGGCGCATACACCACGTTTGTGCTGCAAAAGAACTTCAAGATGGATTTGTTGCTGACGATTCCCTTCGCCTTTATCGTGACAGCGGTGATTGGGGCGATCGTGGAAATCACCATCATCCGCAAGCTCTACGGGCGACCGTTGGAAACCCTGCTGGCAACGTGGGGCTTGAGTATTGTGCTGCAAGGCGTTGTCAAACTGATCTTTACAGCACAGCTAAAGTATGTGAAAGCGCCGCCATATATTAAAGGCAACCTTTCACTCTTTGAAGCAGGCGGACAGTCCGTTGAAATCTCGTACTATCGGTTATTCATCTTTTTTGTGGCACTGGCACTACTCGCATTGACTGCTTTCTTGCTTTACCAAACATCGTTGGGTCGCCAAATTCGTGCCGTGACGCAAAACCGGGATATGACGCGCTGCCTGGGCGTGAATACAAGCCTGGTAGACATGGTGACGTTTGCCTACGGCTGTGGTCTGGCAGGCATTGCTGGTTCGGTCATTTCATCGTTGAAGAGCGTGGCACCACCGATGGGACAAGATTATTTAGTGGATGCGTGGATGACGGTTGTAACGGGTGGCGTGGATAAATTGATTGGTGTGTTGGCAGGTTCAGTGCTGATTGGATCGGCTAACTCAGCGATCGCTTACCTACTCAATGATCCTGCCGCACGAGTCATTGTGCTGTTTGCGGTCATTGTCCTGATCCGTTACCGTCCAGAAGGTCTGTTTACAGTGCAGAAGCGGGCGTAGAAAAGTTTTTAGGTTTTAGTTTTTAGCTGTTAGTTCAGGACAAAGATTAGTCTAAAAACTAGCAGCTGACAACTTCGCAGAATGCGATTGGGTTTGATGGTTGACGATCGACATAAGGGGGATTGCACGTGACAGAGGTAATGGGTCGGCTGCGACAATCAATGGTACCAGTCAAGCTACTGGCGATCGGTGGCATCGCTTTTTTGATTCTCGCCATTCTGCCGTTTGTTGCGGGCGAGTTTCAAGCAAATCTGATGGCAAAGCTGCTGCTGTTTGGCGTGCTGGGCGTTTCGCTCGATTTGGTGTGGGGCTTTACGGGCATTCTGAGTTTTGCTCACGGCGTTTTCTTTACGCTGGGCGGCTATGCAATGGCATATTACTTAAAGCTGAATCTGTCAGCTTCTGCCAATACCTACGGCGGGACACTGCCTGACTTTATGGTGTGGAACGGGTTAAAAGAGTTGCCCTGGTTTATTGCACCATTGCAGTTTTTCCCGATCGCTGCGATCGCAATGGTGGCAGTGCCCGCAGCCTTTGCTTACATCATTGGCTCCTTTATTTTTCGCTCTAAGGTGAGCGGCGTTTACATTACCATCATTACGCTGGCGATCGCGTCTGCATTGACCACCTTCTTTGTGAGTCAGCAGGCATACACAGGCGGCACAAACGGCATTACGGACGTTTCCAGGCTAACCTTGTTTGGTGGTTTGGTCATTCCACCGATCGGTCTCTACTTCATGATTCTCATCTTTGCTGCCTGTGTGCTTGCAGGCAGCTATTGGCTAACGCAGTCCAACTTCGGCTTGATTCTGCGCTCCATCAAAGAGAATGAGAAGCGGATTTCCTATCTGGGCTACGACGTTGCCAGCTTCAAGATTTTCATCTGGACTTTATCAGCAGGCATCGCGGGGATTGCAGGTGGCTTGTTTGTGCCCTTGAACCGCTTTATTTCACCTGTTTATTTGGGCGTTGCTTTTGGTACGCAAGTCGTAATTTGGGTAGCAGTCGGTGGGCGAGGCACTCTGGTCGGACCCCTGATTGCCGCCATTTTATTGGGTCAGTTGCAAAACTCGGTCGATCGCATCACTCAAGACTGGCAGTTGATCGTTGGAATCATGCTGTTGGTAGTGGTGCTGTTCTTGCCCGATGGTTTGATGGGTTTATTGCCAAAGCAGTTCAAGCTTGCCGATCAAACCGCTCTGATGCCAGCGCCAAGCTCCAACACGTCAGGTTCTACTACGTCAGGCTTTGTGCAGGCACGGCTGTTTGATTGGTTCAGTCCGCTCAAGGGCGCTGTTCATAGCGTTGGTCGATCGCTCATGGGTCTACGAACCAGGCGGAGTGCCTCTGCCCGTGGAACGAAAGGGCGTGAAAGGCTGAAATAGGACACCGCTTGAACCACTCACAGAGTTTCTCATGCCACCTTATGCCGCTGAACTGATGCTTTGGGCTTAGCTTGCGCGCTCAGCGGTCGCTTAAATCGCTACGTAGGTCACAGAAAGGCATTCGTGCGGAATGTTAGCTTACTTAACAAACGTGAACACACACAAGGCTAGGTCTATGGATACACTTCTGTCTGCCAACGAATCCAAGGCAGAACCTCGTGAAGCCATTCTGTCTGTTAGAGATGTGAAGGTTGTCTTTTCGGGCTTTCAAGCGATTAAAGGCGTGAGCCTGGATGTGGGTGAGCAGGAAATTGTCACCATCATCGGACCGAATGGCGCGGGTAAAAGTACCCTGATGGATGCGATCGTGGGCAAATCGCCCGTTGCGTCTGGTCATGTCTACTATCGGGGACAGGACATTACCAATCGGAGTCCTCACGCGATCGCGCACATGGGCATCGGGCGCAAGTTCCAGAACCCCAACGTTTATAACGAACTGACGGTATTTGAGAACATTTTGCTCGCGCTGAAAGGTTCACACGGCGTGTTTGCATCCATTAGAGCCAAGCTAACGAGCGTCAAGAAAGCCAAAATCGAATCGGTTTTAGACCGTGTGGGTTTGCTTGACAAAGCGTTTACCAGAGTTTCGTCTCTCTCGCACGGGCAAAAACAGTGGATTGAGATCGGCATGGTGCTTGCCCAAGATCCCGCTGTCGTGCTACTCGATGAACCCACGGCTGGTATGACACCCGACGAAACGCGTGATACAGGCGAAATTATTAAGATGCTCGCTCAAAACTATTCGGTGGTTGTGATTGAGCACGATATGGAATTTGTCAAACAAATTGCCCAGCGCATTGTGGTTTTGCATCAAGGTGAGAAACTAACCGAAGGCACCGTTCAGGAAGTCCAATCCAATCCCAAAGTTATTGAGGTGTATTTAGGTCGTGAACGAATCGATACCGCTGCTTAATTTATCAGATGTGACTGTTTCTTACGGTCAAACGCCTGTGTTGTTCAACGTTGATATGGCAGTTGAGAAAGGCGAAATTGCGTGTATTTTGGGGCGTAACGGGGTAGGCAAAACGACGCTCCTCCGTAGTGTCATTGGTCTCAATAAAGTCATGTCTGGCAGCATTATGTTTGATGCGGATGAAATCACCAAGACACCAACCTATTTGCGTGCCCGCTACGGCATTTCCTTTATCCCACAAGGACGCGAGATTATTCCCTACCTGTCAGTGCTGGACAATCTGAAGCTAGGCATGACCGCAGCGAAGGAAAAGACTAAGAAAATCTCGGAGGAGATCTTTGAGTTCTTCCCGATGCTAAAACAACACCTGAAGCGACAGGGCGGGCTGTTGAGTGGTGGACAACAACAGCAGTTAGCGATCGCGCGGGGACTCTTAAGCAATCCCAAAATTATGCTGCTGGACGAACCGACCGAAGGCATTCAACCCTCGATCGTGCAGGAAATCGAAGAAACGCTAAAGCGCATCAACCGCGAGAAAGGCATCACGGTCGTTGTCGTTGAACAAAAGATCGACTTTGCACGTCAGCTTGCCCAAAAGTTTTTCATTATGGAAAAAGGCTCGGTCGTGGCAAACGGTCACACGGCAGATTTGACGGATGCCCTTGTCCACAAATACCTTGCAGTTTAAAGCCATCAAGTAATCGTTGCGATCGTCTTCGTTAGCAATGCAGCCACTTACATTGCCATTACAGCGGCTTACATTAACATTGCAGCGGCTCAACATTAACATTTCGGTCTAGGGACACTTCGCAGGTGGTGTGAACGCAGTGGATACCCACTTCATTGACGACAGCATTCAAGCACTATTGGCAAGCTGATGGGGCGATCGTGCGATATACAATCCACTCAATCGTCACCACTAACGTTTAGACAACCCATCACCTAAATCAGGTTAAGCAACGGTAGCGATCGCCATGTAAATGGCGATCGCTACTCTTTTTTGTGCCTTGCTGCATGATGCCTCAAGGAATGATAAGTAAAACCTTATCTTTGCCATAGCAACTCTGCATACCGTCCTGCATTGACCTTTCAAGTTTGTACCGCTAGAATTTTTTCAAGATAGATTTTTAGCTATCTAGTTCTCGGTAGCAATAGATTTTTATCGATGTCGAAAACCAGAAAATGGCTCGCTTTTTGAGCGGTGAGCCTTCGTGTTTTGATCTTGACGAATGGCTGAAAGGTTTTAGCCACTTCATGTGAATGACTAATAGGGTTCAGTTTGAACCTGAACGTTGTGTAGCAATCTAACCAAATTTGTGCATCACGCAGTTTTGATTGCAACCCGTAGGTCGGGATGTAAGGAGGTTCTATGTCTATTTTTGCCAATGTTTCTCGCCGCCGTTTTGTGACGATCGCCACCGCATCGGCTGGGACGATCCTGTTGAAGGGCTGTTTAGGTAATCCGCCAGAAGCAGCGACTACCAGTCAAAGCGCTCCTGTTGCCAATCCAGTTGCCGATTTGAAACCGGAGATGATGCCGGAGTTGAAGACAGTAAAACTGGGCTATTTGCCTATTGTTGAAGCCGCTCCCTTAATTATTGCAAAGGAGAAAGGGCTGTTTGCAAAGTACGGGATGCCCGATGTCAAACTTGATAAGCAGGCGAACTGGGGTTCAGCCCGTGACAACGTGAAAATCGGCTCTGCTGGCGGCGGCATTGATGGTGGACAGTGGCAAATGCCGATGCCATATCTGATTTCAGAAGGCATCATTACTGACAATACAAAAGTGCCAATGTACGTGTTGGCGCAATTGAATACGCAAGGAAATGGGATTGCGATCGCCAAAAAGCATATGGGCAAAGGCTTATCCCTCAAAGTGACGGAACAGGTTGCCTTTTTCGACAAGCTGAAGTCGGAAGGCTCAAAATTTAAAGCAGCATACACTTTCCCCAAAGCCAATCAGGAATTTTGGATCCGCTATTGGCTAGCAGGAAATGGCATCGACCCTGATCAAGAAGTGGAGTTGTTGACTGTACCAACGGCTCAAACCGTTGCCGACATGAAACGGGGTGCAATGGATGCCTTTAGCACGGGCGACCCCTGGAACTACCGCATCGTGGCGGATAAGATTGGCTTCATTTCAGCGCTGACTGCGGAAATTTGGAAGAATCACCCAGAAGAATATTTGGCAATGCGGAAAGATTGGGTTGATCAATATCCCAAAGCAACTAAAGCCATTCTCAAAGCAGTGATGGAAGCCCAACAGTGGTGTGATAACTTTGACAACCGCAAGGAACTAGCGACAATTTTGGCAAAACGCGAATACTTTGGCGTACCAGAAACTGTTTTGCTTGAGCCATTGTTGGGTCAATACAACTTGGGTGAGCGATCGATCGATGACAAGTCAATGGCAGTGCTGTATTGGAAAGATGAGAAAGGCAGTGTGTCCTATCCCTACCAGAGCCATGATTTATGGTTCCTGACGGAAAGCGTCCGTTGGGGCTTTTTACCCAAGGACACATTAGCCAAGGCGAACGATTGGATCAAACAAGTTAACCGCGAAGATCTTTGGCGAGAAGCCGCGAAGGAGCTTGGCGTTGCAGCAACTGCTATACCAACCAGTACATCGCGTGGTATTGAAACGTTTTTTGATGGCACTAAGTTTGACCCTGAGAAGCCACAAGCGTATTTGGATAGTTTGAAAATTAAGCGAGTTTAACTGTGTTCATTCATCATTCACTTTAAGGAGATAGCCATGACGATCGCCCGTAAACGTTCATCTGCAACATTGTTTGATGCTCCCTGGCTTGCACGATTGAAGTTGAAAGAACGACTGAGTGATTTGCTGCCACCAATCGTTGCGATCGCCATCTTTCTTGTGCTTTGGCAACTCTTCTCCTGGATTCCAGGAGCCACGCTGCCAGGACCGATTCGAGTAGTACAAGAGACGTGGACGCTGATCCTCTATCCCTTTTACGATCGAGGCGGCACTGATAAAGGCTTATTCTGGCAGATCTTTGCCAGTTTGCAACGAGTCGCGCTCGGCTATACATTCGCTGCCATTATAGGCATCAGTCTGGGTGTCCTGGTTGGACTCAACAAGACACTATCCAAAGCGCTTGATCCAATCTTTCAACTGCTGCGAACAGTGCCACCTTTAGCATGGGTGCCGATCGCGCTTGCAGCATTGCAACAAAATCAGCCTGCTGCACTGTTTGTGATTTTCATTACGGCTGTATGGCCCATTCTAATTAACACAGCCGTTGGTGTACGGCAAATTCCGCAAGACTACAACAATGTGGCTCGTGTGTTGCAGCTCTCACGCAAAAAGTATTTCTTTAAAGTGCTCTTTCCCGCCGCATTGCCCTATATCTTTACTGGACTGAGAATCTCGATCGGTCTGGCATGGTTAGCCATCATTGCGGCTGAAATTGTCATGTCTGGCATCGTTGGTATTGGTTTCTTCATCTGGAACGCTTACCAAAACAGCCAAATCAGCGAAATCATTTTGGCACTGGTTTACATCGGCGTTGTCGGACTGTTACTGGATAAGTTCATGGCATGGCTACAAACAGTAATTTTGCCAGAAGAACAGCGGTGACGAGAAAGTTTTGAGTTTTCAAAGAAGAGTCAGGAGTCAGAAGTCAGGAGCCAGAAGCGTTTTGAACGACTTCCCCTGCTCCCCCTACCTTCCCCGCTTCCTCTGCTTCCCCTGCTCCCCCTACCTCCCCCGCTTCCTCTGCTTCCCCTACTCCCCACTCCCCACTCCCCACTCCCATGACAACCTTCGTTACTGTTGAAAAACTTGAAAAAACCTTTCCCTTAGCAAACGGCGATCGCTATGTAGCGTTGAAAGGTATTGATTTGGATATCCGTAAAGGTGAATTTGTTTCACTGATTGGTCATTCGGGTTGTGGTAAATCAACCTTGCTAAATATGATTGCAGGTCTGGATTTGCCAACTGATGGTGTTGTCTTGTTAGATGGTGAAACCATTCGCCGACCGGGACCTGACAAGATGGTGGTGTTTCAAAACTACTCGCTGCTGCCCTGGTTAACCGTGCGTGAAAATATTGCGCTGGCAGTGGACGAAGTTTTATCGCACCTCCCTGACAGCGAACGTCGTGGCATCATTGAGCATCACATTGATTTAGTTGGCTTACGCCATGCCGCTGATAAGCCCCCAGCACAACTATCGGGTGGAATGAAGCAGCGAGTAGCGATCGCCCGTGCCCTGGCTATCCGCCCTAAATTACTGTTGCTGGATGAACCCTTTGGTGCGTTAGATGCACTTACAAGGGGCAATTTGCAGGAACGATTGATGCAAATCTGTGATGAAAGCCATGTGACAGCCGTGATGGTGACGCATGATGTGGATGAGGCGCTGCTATTGAGCGATCGCGTTGTCATGCTGACCAATGGTCCTGAGTCCAAAATTGGGCAAATCATGCCGATAGACATTCCCCGTCCTCGCAAACGCTTAGAAGTGGTAAATCACCCTAGCTATTATTCCATGCGAAGTGAAATTATCTACTTTCTCAATCAGCAGAAGCGGATTAAACAACTGCGATCGCGCAAGCAAGGTGCGATCGCCCGTCACGGGTTAGAAAAGGTCAACCTGGAAATTGGCTTTGTGCCGCTGACTGCTTGCGCGCCACTGGCGATCGCCAAAGAGAAAGGCTTCTTTGCTCATCACGGCTTGGATGAAGTGAATTTGGTACGGGAATCCAGTTGGCGCGGTATTCAAGATGGTATCGCGGGGAATTATCTGGATGCGGCGCAAATGCCATCGGGAATGCCCATCTGGTTAACATTGGGAGGTATGGATGGACGCTCGTTGCCAACCGTCACTGCCTTAACGCTTACCCGCAATGGCAATGCCGTTACTCTTGATAAACGGTTCTATGACCAGGGTATCTATACCTTACAAGATCTGAAGCAGATGCTTTTGGCAACCCAAGACAGACAGCATGTCTTTGGTGTGGTGCATCCAGCCTCTATGCATAATCTGCTACTGCGCTACTGGCTGGCAGCCGTTGGCATCCATCCCGATCACGATGTGCAACTCAGCACGATTCCCCCAGCTCAGATGATTGCGAACTTACGAGCTGGAAATATTGATGGTTTTTGTGTGGGTGAACCCTGGAATGTCCGCGCGGCTGTTGAAGGTATTGGGTATACGATCGCCACTGATCTAGAAGTGTGGAATGGACATCCTGGCAAAGTTCTAGGCGTTCGAGAAGAATGGGCACTGGCATATCCCAACACTCACATTGCGCTGGTGAAAGCACTGTTAGAAGCGTGTCGCTACTGTATGGATGAGGCAAACCATGAGGAAATTCGTGAAATTCTCTCTCGTCGTGAATACCTGAGCACCGACTTGGAATACATCTACTTGGGTGATCCCAATCCTCAGGTATGCAGTCTTCAACCTTCCCCAAAAGAGTATGCCCACCATCAATTCTACGGTCAGGGTGTCACTCGCCCTAGCCGGACAGAGCACCTGTGGATGATGACGCAGATGGCACGCTGGGGCGACGTTCCCTTTCCACGCAACTGGGTGGAAATTCTGGAGCGCGTTTGCCGTGTTGGTGTGTTTAGTACCGCTGCACGGGAATTGGGCTTGTCTGACATCACCTACAGCCGTGGTGCTATTCAACTGTTTGATGGCACCACCTTTAATGCCGATGATCCGATCGCCTATCTCAACAACTTGGCGATCAAACATGACATCTACATGGCAGATGTGCCGCTAGCTCATGCGTTAGCAACTCCTTAAGCGACTGTAGAGAAGAGCTATCAGCCGTCAGCTATCAGCTTTTCTCTGATCGTCAATCGCTATTAGCTGCCATAGCAATCCGGTTTGCTTTGTAAAAGTTAATTTGGATTCGCTTTCGGCTCCAGGTTTCAAAGCTGACTGCTGACCGCTGACCGCTAATTCCTAAAGTACGCAGTTACTTCTCAACAAGCTCTAATGATCATTCACCCTTTCTAACGATGCAAACTCTAACGACACAATCCACAGCTCATCTTCAATCTCAGCAGGAACCGTTCCTCATTATTGACAACGTTTCTAAAGTTTATCCAACACCAAAGGGCAACTATGTTGTGCTTGATCAGGTGAATTTGCAAGTGCAAGCAGGTGAATTTGTCTGTGTGATCGGTCATTCAGGCTGTGGCAAATCAACCCTGTTGAATATGGTGTCGGGTTTTTCACAACCGACTGATGGCTTAGTGACACTACACGGCAAGCGCATCACAGAACCAGGACCCGATCGCATGGTGGTCTTCCAAGGCTATGCACTCTTACCCTGGCTTACTGCCTACGAGAATATTTATCTAGCAGTGGATTCTGTGCATCCCAACAAGCCTGAAGCTGAAAAGAAGCAGATTGTGCGGGAACATTTAGCAATGGTCGGTTTGGCAGATGCTGCCCACAAACAACCGGGTCAACTTTCGGGTGGGATGCGTCAGCGAGTGTCGATCGCCCGTGCCCTGGCAATTCGTCCAGAAGTGCTCATTCTTGATGAACCGTTTGGTGCCCTGGATGCCATTACTAAAGAAGAATTGCAGGTGGAATTGTTGAAAATCTGGAACGATCATCGCTGTACGGTGTTGATGATTACACACGACATTGATGAAGCGATGTTCCTAGCCGATCGCCTGGTCATGATGACCAATGGTCCAGCGGCAAAGATTGGAGAGATTTTAGAGATTCCCTTTCCCAGACCCCGCGATCGCGATCGCATCATGGAAGATCCAGAGTTCTATAAGCTAAGAAACTATATTTTGGATTACCTCTACAATCGCTTCGCCCACGACGATGAATAAGAACAATGCGAGTGATATAGCGGTTCCCATGAGAGTGTGGTACAAAGGCTGAGGTTTTAAGGCAGAGGGCAGAGGGCAGAAGTGAAAAAGCACGGCGGCTTACCTCCTGCCTCCTGCCTTCTTCTAACGTCATTGACTCCTGCTTCGCCTGTGGAGCCAACAACGTTACCTCCTGCCTCCTGCCTCCTGCCTCTTTGCAACTGCACTTTACTGGATTAGGAACCGCTATCGCTGTCGCCACAAAAGTATTGATAGCCTTGCTTAACCAAAGCTGCTGGCATTCAGCCAGAAATCTGATACAACAAACAGGGGAGAACTTTTCTCACAAAACGTTCTGTTTACCCTTGTAGTCCTGTATCAAAGTGCGATGAAAGTTAAACATGCGATCAATCTGCATAAGGGGCTAACGCCTGCGATCGTCGTGGGCTTGATGTTTGCCTACCAAAATTTTACACTTGGAGCCTGGATCTATTTAGCCCTACACGGCAGCTATGGGTTGCTTTGGCTGCTCAAAGATCGCCTCTACCCTGATAAGCAATGGGAGCAATCTATCTCCGTTGGCGCTGGTACTGGCACGTTCGTTATGCTCATGCTTTACTGGGTCGCGCCCTTCCTGCTCATTAGCCGTGGCACGATACCGCCGTTGCCGCTGGTGGCACTGGCGATCGCGGTCAATATCTGCGGCATCTTCCTGCATTACGTCAGCGATGCTCAAAAGTATTACACCCTCAAGTACCAACCGGGACTGATTACCGAAGGTCTCTTTGCTCGCTGCCGTAATACAAACTATTTAGGCGAAGTGTTGATCTACCTTTCCTTTGCGCTGTTGGCTCAACACTGGTTGCCGTTTGCAATTCTGGCACTCTTGGTCAGCGTGTTATTTGTGCCTAACATGCTCAAGAAAGACCAATCTCGCGCGCGCTACCCTACTTTTGAACGCTATAAGGCAACCTCTGGACTGCTGCTGCCGAAGTTTGGTGTGCCCGCTGTCGCCGATACGCTGACGATCGAGAAGCCTTAAGTGATGCAGCCACAAACCTATATGAAATCTCTTGCTGACCAGAATCGTCCCCTGTCCCCTCTCTGGTTACGGTGGTTGATCATTTTCCTGCTTATTGTGGGGATTGTGTTTCGTTTCGTCAATCTGAACCATAAAGTGTACTGGCACGACGAAGTGTACACATCGCTAAGATCTGCTGGCTATACAGGGCAAGAAATTGGGCAAGCAATCTTTCAGAATCAAGTTTTTACGGCGAAAGAGCTGCTGCGCTTTCAACAGATCAAGCCAGGTAGTACGCCAGCCGACACGGTACGATCGCTGGCAGTAGAAGATCCTCAGCATCCGCCGCTCTATTTTTTGCTCGATCGCCTCTGGGTGCAGATTTTAGGAGAACCGATCGCCGCTGTTTTTGGTAGCCTCCTGACGGCACCGCGCTTGCTGGCAGTCCTCATCAGCCTGCTATCTTTGCCGTTTATGTATGCCCTTGCTTTAGAACTATTTGCCTCTCAGACGGTAGCACTACTGGCAACTGCGTTTCTGGCGCTTTCTCCTTTTGATATTCTGTTTGCTCAAACGGCGCGTCAGTACAGTTTGCTGGCGTTAACGGTGATTGCCAGTCACTACCTGCTGCTGCGGGCGATGCGGCTGTCCAGTGTGCAAAAAGTCCGTTCCCGCGATGTGTTCAAACGCCCGCCGCCTGTCTGGCAGCACTGGGGACTGTATGGACTGGCAGTCACGATCGGTTTGTATACACACCCCTTTTTTGCGCTGACGCTAGTGGGGCATGGAGTTTATGTCGTCCTGGACGCGATCGCCGATGGACAACCTGACAGTATCAAGCAACGGTTGGCTGGCTTTTGGCTGTCCTTCATTGCTGCCGTTGTGCTCTATATGCCGTGGCTCGTTGTCATGGTGCTGAACTTTCAGCGCGCGCTCGACACGACAAGCTGGGCAAGTGTTACACCAGGCTTTGATTACCTGATGAAGCTGTGGACACTCAGTTTTACATCGCTGTTTCTAGACCTCGATTTTGGCTTTGACAATCCCTGGACATTTGCACTGCGATTGCCGATCGTGCTGCTGCTTGGACTGGCATTCTACACACTGGTTCAACGGTGCGATCGCTCGGTTTGGCTCTTTGTGTTCACGGCAACCGTGGTGCCTTTCTTGGTGTTAGCGCTGCCAGATCTAATCCTGGGTACTCGACGCTCAACCGTCAGCCGCTATCTGATCTCCTGTTATCCCGGCATTCAGTTGGCGATCGCCCACCTCATTGCGACAAAGCTCTCGCCCAAACCTCATTACCTCAGTCGCATACCGATGCGATCGACTGCGTCCCGTTTTCGTCTGCGGTTCACACCGTATATGCTGACCTTCATTAACCGCTGGTTCTGGCGGGTGGTTTTGCTGTCTCTCTTCACTGCCAGCGTTGTGTCCTGCACCGTGAGCGCCGCCTCGGATACCTGGTGGCATAACGTACCAAGCTACTCTAATGCTGCTGCCGCCCGTCGCATCAATGCCGCACCATCCCCCCTGATGCTGAGTGATCAGGGCGATGATTTTACCAATCTCGGTGACTTGATCTCGCTCAGCTATCGGCTGAACCCAAATGTGCGGATACTCTTGCTGAATCAAGAGGCGAACTGGGTCACAACCGAGTCCTTTAAATCGCAAATTGACGGTGCGACGGTGCTTGCCTTCCGTCCTTCAAATCAACTGAGGCGATCGTTGGAGCGATCGCACGGTACCCTTCAGCTCGTTTTGCCCATTACTCCTCTCTGGCAGGTGCCAGCTAAGTAATGCCCTCATTGCTTACTGCTTGAATAGCTTGTACAGTATGAATGTTTGAAGGGGAGTAGCTGCTGATGTTATGTCAGCCCATCTGAGTCAACATACTGGTGATGAGCCTGGTTCAGATGACAAATAAGTGTTTTTAGCGATTGGTTTTTCGTTGTTAGCGTTCGAAGTGTTGCTAACAACTAACCACTAAAAACTAACAACTATTTGCAAGCGAGACCTTCACTGAGTTCACAGTTTTGTGAGCTTGGTGAAGCTGCCGCAGTTCTCATCAAGCTCACTTGGATACGAAGAGATCTAAGGAGTTTGAGGATATGCTGGCAGCGTTTACGGCTGGATTACTACTGATTACGGTGTCAGAATTGGGCGATAAAACGTTTTTTATCGCCATGCTTTTGGCTATGCGGCATTCGCGCCGTCTGGTCTTTGTTGGCGCGATCGCAGCCCTGGCAACGATGACCATACTGTCAGTGCTAATGGGACAGGTGGTTTCGCTGTTACCCAAAGCGCTGCTTCATCTTGCAGAGATCACCCTGTTCATCAGCTTCGGCATCAAACTGCTGTACGATGCCAGCCAAATGAGCAGTACAGCCCTTTGTGAGGAAGTAGCAGACGCGAAGGAGACCATTCAACAAGCTGACAGCATTGCTGCGAAGCGAGGGGCAAGACGAAGTATCGTGGTGCAGTCCTTTGTGCTGACCTTTGTCGGCGAATGGGGCGATCGTACGCAATTTGCAACCATTGCGCTTGCGGCTGCAAACGATCCCTGGGGTGTCACAGCAGGCGCAATTCTAGGACACGCTATCTGCGCCGCGATCGCGGTGCTTGGCGGACGGTTACTTGCCGCACACCTTTCAGAAAAAGTGATCACAGCTCTGGGGGGAATCTTATTTATACTGTTTGGCATCGCTGCTTGGATGGAAGGAGCATGAAGAAAATTTCGGGCTGCATGACCTACCCTTGTGGGAAGCAAGCCGTACTGAACCCTTTGCCAGAAGAGCAAAATTGCCACGGTGCAAACGGTCTTTTACATCAGTTTGCGTTCAGACAGTGCTGCCGCCTTTGCCCAGCAGATTCGAGGACAGTGGCAGATTGAAAATCGCTTGCATTGGGTCAAAGAGATGGTGCTGCACGAGGATAAAACTCCTTGGTGTGATGGTCATGCCTTGACCAATATGGCGATTCTCAGAACCATGACAATCAACTTGTTTCGCCAACAGGTCTTTAACTCGATCACCAAAGCGATGCGCCATGTTGCTCACGCTCTAGATCGCCTATTTTCCTTCTTGCAATGAACTAGCCCTTCTTTTTAAGGGGGATTGAAGGGGGATCTAGGTTTTTGCTACTAACAGGCGGACTTTTAAACCATTCTCTAAGAGTGAACGCTGCCATTGGGCATAATCATGCCAGTGAGGATCGCGCCCGTTAACTTGACCATGATCCGATCAGAAAAGCCCATTTTGGCTCCTTGAAGGTCAGCGCCACTTAAATCAGCGCCACTTAAATCAGCGCCAATCAAATTGGCACCCTGAAGATTGGCATGGCGTAGATCAGCTTGCAGCAAATTTGCTCGAAATAAATTGGCACTCGCTAAGTTGGCATGGGAGAGGTTAACTTTATGCAAAAAAGCATCGCTCAGATTAGCGTGGCTCAGATTGGCTTGGCTCAAGTTTCGACCGGAGAAATCCTGCTCTCGCAAATCGGCTCCTTGCCAATCAGTACCGCTTAAATCAGTCGTAGATCGACGACTCGCTGGAGCAGACTGAGGAGACTGTTGCCAAGAGGCGAAATTGGCAGACTGATTCACAGACGATCGCGGTGAAGCGGCAGGAGACTGAGCCGATCGAGATGGAGCGGCTTGAGAAGAAGCTTGAGCTGGCGATGGCTTCGGGTGGGGCGGCTGGTCATAGTAAGAACGAGAATGTTCCCGAGCGGCATAGTCTCGGTATGCGTCTCTGTCTGCATGGCGCTCAGCACGAGCTTGGACGTGAAGCGGGCGCGATCGCAATTGATCCCGTGCCTGGTTTAGCGCTTTGAGCTTTTCTTGCGCTTCCGCTTGTAGCGTTAGATCGTCTTTTGGTAGACGATCAGGATGCCACTGGAACGCCAGTTGTCGGTAAGCCTGATTGACCTCCTCAAGCGAAGATCCAGGTTTTAGTCCTAACACTCGGTAATAACGATCAAAGTCACTCATGCGATCGAGGAAAGTGGGGTTATTCCTAATGCTACAAGGCAGTAGCAAAGAATGGGAAGCAATAGAGTTAAGAGAGTTTTGAAGCGGTCTATCATACTGTTTGACCCCCAGATAATCCCGAACGGCGGGAAACAAGGACGTGCCCTTTTACCATCATCAAAAAACGCCCGCGTCGAATGCTTTAACCGATCTGATTCGCGCCGTCATTCGGATGAATGCCACGGTGCAAAAAACAGGTACACACCTAACGCGAGGTCTGGGACTCACCAATGCGCGGTGGCAAACGCTGAGTGAGTTAGTCGCACTAGAAAAGCGCGTCACGGTCAGCGAATTGGCGCGGCATCTGGGCTTAACCCGGCAAGCCGTACAACGACTGGCTGACGATATGGCAAGCGACGGTCTGGTTGAGTTCATTGAAAATCCCGGTGATGCCCGCGCGATGCACTTGCTGCTCACGGAAGCAGGCAGAGCAATGTATCACGCTGCGTTGGAGCGCGAATGGCAGTGGACAAACGCGATCGCCGCAGACTTTGATGCAGAACAAATCACTCATGCCGTGGCGCTTCTGGAAGACATGACGCAAAAGATGCAAGCTGAAGATTGACAATATATTGTCAATATAGTAGTATTTAGACATTGACAGCATATGGTCTTCTTTCACTCGTAAGCAAGTCACTAGTCTGATGCCACACCCAACCGCTGCCGACCGATTCGATCCGCAGAACCCGCGCTTTGCCGCCGGATGCAGCGTGAGTCGTTTGCTAACTGCAATCAAGCCGCCCGTTCTGTTTTACCCAAATTTTCTCAACTCGGCAGATCACTTCGATTGGTTCCAAAAGTCCCAGCAACTTGAATGGACTCGAAGCGAAATCAATCTGTATGGAAAATCAATTCCCATACCGCGCGATGAGTCTCTGTTTGGCGACGATTTGCACTATGAATATCGTGGCACCCAGATTAAAGCGGCTCCCTGGACTGACTTCTTGCTAGAGGCACGCGATCGCATTCAGTCCTTAAGCGGCTACCAGTTCAATTTTGTCGTTGGCAATCGCTATCGCACTGGCAAAGACTCGATCGGCTGGCACTCCGATAATTTCCCTCAGATTGGTCAAAGACCGGCGATCGCCTCTTTAAGCTTAGGGAGCACTCGCAAATTTAAGCTGCGGCACAAGGACAGCGGTGAAACGGTTGACTACCATCTGGAGAGCGGATCTTTGTTGATCATGCTCCCTGGTTGTCAAGAAGAGTGGGTTCATGCGGTGCCAAAAACCGCTCGTCCAGTGGGCGATCGCATCAACTGGACGTTTAGACCCCATGTAGACGCGATTCTCTAAGGGAGACGCTCCGCCAACAGCAATAACGAGTAAAAAACCACGCGAAAGGAACTATTTATGAACGTTGTAGTCACAGGTTCGTTAGGAAACATCAGCAAGCCACTGACAATCGAGTTAGTGCAAAAAGGACATGATGTAACGGTGATCAGCAGCAAGCCGGAAAAGCAAAAAGACGTTGAAGCGTTGGGTGCTACTGCTGCGATCGGCTCGTTGGAAGACGTTGATTTTCTGGTATCTACCTTTACCGATGCCGATGCCGTGTATACGATGGTGCCACCAAACAACTACTTCGATCACAGCCTTGACCTCATCGCGTATTATCGCAGAATCGGCAATAACTATGCCCAAGCCATTCAACAGTCGGGCGTAAAGCATGTAGTTAACCTCAGTACCATTGGCGCTCATCTAGAGCAAGGTTCAGGCATTCTATTCGGTGCTCACACTGTAGAGAAGATTCTGCATGAACTCCCATCAGATGTAGCCATCACCCATATGCGCCCAACTTCTTTCTACTACAATTTATATGCCTATGTAGATATGATCAAAAATCAGGGCTTGATTGCAACAAACTATGGTGCAGACAAAATCATTCCGTGGGTGTCTCCAATCGATATTGCGGCGGCTGTTGCTGAAGAACTCGAAACACCGCTTGTGGGTAGAAAAGTGCGGTACGTAGCAAGTGAGGAACTTACGGGCAACGAAACAGCGAGCATTTTAGGTGCAGCTATTGGAAAGCCTGATTTGCAATGGATCATCATTCCCAGCGAACAAATGCAAGGTGGTTTAGAAGCGGCTGGCATGAATCCACAAATTGCTGCTGGTTTGGTTGAAATGTACGCCAGTCTTTATAGCGGTTTATTATCAGAAGATTATGACCGCCACAGACCTGCGGTGATGGGCAAAGTAAAGCTGGAAGAATTTGCCAAGGAATTTGCGGCTGCTTTTCAAAAAGGGTGATTGTCTTTAATACCCGTTCGATAGAGCAGCAGATGCGATTTCAACCAGGTTTTGCAGCGAGTTCCTCGAAATAGGTTTGCAACGTCCGAGGCTCGCGATCGAGAATGGTTCGCAGCCCGATCGCGCTTCTGATACGAATGCAATAGAAAGTGATGAGTAACCCAAACAATGTTGCGTTATTGCTATGCTTGTTGTGCTAGCTCAACTTGAGCATCTCGTTCGGGTGCATCATGAGGATGCCGTTGCGCATAAGCACCATCTGACTGTAAATCCCAGGCGTGGCGGTTATCTGCCAAGAAAACATCCAGAGTAGCGCGGAGTTGCGCTGCGAGTTCTGGCTCTTCGACAGGCGTAATGGCTTCGACACGACGATCGAGGTTACGAGGCATCCAGTCAGCGCTACCAATGAACACCTCTTCCTCTCCATTGTTGTGGAAGTGGAAAATACGGGAATGTTCCAAAAAGCGCCCAACAATGCTGATGACCCGAATGCGATCGCTCACGCCTGCCACACCGGGACGAAGGCAGCAAATGCCACGAATAATCAGATCAATCTCCACGCCAGCTTGAGACGCTTCATAAAGCGCCTGAATGATTTGCGGATCAACCAGAGAGTTCATTTTGGCGATAATGCGGCTGCGATCGCCGCGACTGGCATGGTCAGCTTCTCGGCGAATTAGGGCAACCATGCGATCGCGCAGATTCACCGGAGCCACCAGCAGCTTGCGATACGACTGCTGCCGCGAGTAACCAGTGAGAAAGTTGAACAGATCCGTCAAGTCTGCGCCCAAGTCTTCGCGTGCGCTAAACAGCCCCAGGTCGGTATAGAGCTTCGCTGTCTTGGAATTGTAATTACCCGTGCCAATATGCACATAGCGACGGATGGCATCGCCTTCTTGCCGCACAATCAAAACCACTTTGGTGTGAGTTTTTAAGCCGACCACGCCGTAAATCACATTGACACCTGCTTCTTCCAGTCGTCGCGCCCAGTTGATGTTATTTTCCTCATCAAAACGGGCTTTCAGCTCGATTAAGACGGCAACCTGCTTCCCATTTTCAGCAGCGGCAATGAGGGCTTTGACGATCGGCGAATCGCCAGACGTACGATACAGCGTCATTTTGATTGCCAGCACATCAGCATCGTGCGCGGCTTGCGTAATGAAGTGCTCTACCGAAGCTGTAAACGACTCGTAGGGATGATGAACGAGTAAATCTTGCTGCCGAATGAGGGTGAAAATATCTTCGCCCATCTCAGAGGGTGACGTTACGTCCGATGTCACAGCATCAGTGAGTTGGCGCAGACGCGACGGTACTACAGGTGTCCAGGGGGCATCTTTTAAGTCTGGCAGCGGTAATGCCAGCAACGACATCAGATCCTTGAGATTGAGTAGCCCTTCAACTACGTAGACATCGCGATCGGTCAATTCCTTTTCTTGCATTAGGCGATCGCGCACCGCTGACGAGGCAGACGCTTCAATTTCGAGCCGCACCACTGCACCGCCCATCCGTCGCTTCCGTAACTCTTGCTGAATCACTAGCAACAGGTCGTGCGTCAGGTCTTCTTCCAATTCCAAGTCGGCATCACGGGTAATGCGAAAAAGCGAATACTCCTGGATATTCATGCCAGGAAAGAGAAACTCTAAATTATGGGCAATGACTTGTTCCAGTGGTACACCTGCCCAGACTGTGCTGCGATCGGGCGGCTGCAAGTCCGAGGGCAGTGTGACAAAGCGCGGTAGGCTATTAGGCACTTTGACCCTGGCAAACAGTTCCTTGTGCGTGATGGGATCTTTCACCAGCACCGCCAGATTGAGGCTGAGGTTGGAGATGTAGGGAAACGGGTGGGCTGGATCAACCGCCAGCGGTGTCAAAATTGGAAACACTCGCTGCTCAAAATATTGCTGTAAATAGCGCCGTTGCTCCTGGTTCAGATCTGTATAGTTGAGAATATGCACCCCTTTTTCGGTCAAAAGCGGACGCAGTTCACGCTCAAAGTGGCGATGCTGCTCTGTGACCATTGGGCGCAGGCGATCGCTCAGTTCGTCCAGTGTCTGCTGGGGCGTTCTGCCATCTGGGGTCAGCTTGTTGAATTGCACTTCAACCTGTTGCGTCAGAATCGCAACCCGCACCATAAAAAATTCATCCAGGTTGGAGCTAAAGATCGCCAAAAACTTCAGCCGCTCTAGCAGAGGCGTACGTGGGTCAAGTGCCTCATGCAACACGCGATGATTAAATTCAAGCCAGCTCAACTCGCGATTGAAATAGTACTGCGGTTCGCTCAGGTTAATCTCTGGCTTCGTCTCTCTGGCTCTCGTCATGGCGTTACCTGGGGTTGCTGGTGCGATCCTCCCAGAAATGGCTTGGAAAGGAAAGTGTTATGGAACACATGAGTGGCGTTGGCGTTGGTTTCTGGAGAGTTTTGGGGGTTAGCTATCAGCGGGCAGCCATCAGCTTTTTGCTTCCCGTTCCATAGTTGAAAGCAGCAGTAGAGAATTTGGGTAATCCTTCGTTTTTTCTGCGCATACTGATGCTTGAAAATGCCTTGAATCCGGTCAAAGCTTAAGCCTTCTGCTCGACTGACTTGCTCAATACTAGAGAGCTGAACTTGTTGATAAATAGGTTCTTCATAGCGTCGAGTATAATGCCGTCCTTCATTGATAGAAGACAATGATTCAGTAAAATAACGCTGACAATTATGACAATAAAACTGACGACGAGGAACTTTCAAGTAAGTTGCTTGACCAAAGATGGCTAAGTCTCGGATCAAGATAGAGCTTTCTTGCTGAAGTTCTGCGCTCTTTTTTCGCAGTAAGGACAATTCGCTTCTTCAGTGAGAAAACCTAACTTCAAAAACACTTCATTAGATTTCTGAGTGCAGCTTTCAACCGTCACATTGAAAACTTGAGCAGCACATCAAGATGAAAGTCCATAATCATGCTAGAAAAAGCGGGGCTGAACAGAAGTTGTTCAGCCCCGCTTTCGTAAAATGTCCGTACCTACAAAGACGTTGCAGATAAACCCTTAGGATCTTGGATTTAATAAAACCGACTGTTTGCGTAGGATGTGTAAAGCCGTTTCGGCATCCCAGAAAAGCGCAGCGTAACGCATTATCCCTAAGGCTTGCGACGCGTTACGGCTATCGCCTTTGGCGCAGCCATGCCAAAGGCTATACACACCCTACAAAGCCGATCTTACTTAATTCTCATTCCTTAGTAAGCTGGATTCACGGGGTTCGACGCTTGGGGTGATGCTTCCATACTTGCCTGCACATCAGGAGGCAAGATAACCTTATTGACTGCATGGATGACACCATTGCTGGCTTCGATATCAGGTTTAATAACCTGAGCATCGTTGACCGTCACATTACCAGCACCAGCCTGAATATTCAGTGATGAACCTTCAACAGACTTGGTCTCACCAGATTTGATTTTGCTGGAATCAACTTTACCGGAAACAACGTGGTAGCTAAGGATTTTAGCCAGCGTGGCTCGGTTTTCAGGTTGAACCAACTTCTTGATTGTACCTTCGGGTAACGCAGCAAACGCCGCGTCAGTTGGTGCAAAAACGGTGTATGTGCCCCCACCTGCGAGTTGGCGGCTTAGCTCACCGTTACGATCGGCAACGCGTAACAGTGAGTTGAAGATATTGAAGGAATCGCTTCTTTCAACGATCGCATCAATGCTGAGTGAAGCTGAAGCATCTGGCACAGATACACTCGACTGAGTAGGGCTTTGAAGCGGTTCACTGGACGGTCTGGCTGGATCAACCTGTGTCGGCGCTTGTTGCATTGGCGCTGGATCAAGCGGTACCGCTTGGGCAGGACTTTGTTGAGTGGGACTTTGTTGAGTAGGGCTTTCTAACTGACTGCCGCCATTGGGGCTAGTCGTCGTACCCGGAGTTTGCTGAGCCTTAGCAGCTAGGTTGATACCTGTGGTTACACCAGCCGCAGCCAAAAAACCAACAAGTAGCTTGAGTGAGTAGTTCACGGTTTGCTCCTTGGTTACAAACATTAACTTGCCTAGCTTAACCAGTGCCTTAACTGCCAACCTCCCTCCCATGAACTATGCCTAAGGGTAGGTTTGGAGCTGTGTTAAGAAGTCTCTCTACAACGGAAGAAGCTCTCGTAGACGTAGGATTAGCTTGTCAGCGCTTCTTTACTAGCGCTTTGATCGATTCGCATTTATAACCCTCAATTCTTAAGTGATGCCAGTGTGCAAATGTAAAGTGTCCTTCAAGCGGCGATCGCTTTGTGTAGACACAACTGCAACTTTTGTCCTCCCTTTTAACGTCAACATGTCCAGACCCATTTGCACCAGCCTCAGCATCAATTGCGCTGTCTAGCTACAAGCAAAGAACTAATAGACCAGTCATCCCCCCAAGGAGCAAGACCGCCACTACTATAGAAGTAGAACGTGTGTATTTACCCTTGATAATGAGCGATCGACCTCACGGTAAAGTGTTCTCCTGACCGTAACGCGACGGTTCAGGCAAAGCGACCACCCACACACTTCTTGCGACCGATCATGCCCCCGGTGCTACCCTTTGAATTTATCGTGACGGGGAAACCCGTTTCTCACCAAACGAAAGATAAAAAGCGCTTACAAGCCTGGAAAGCACAGGTGCGGGACGTTGCGATCGCGTGTTGGACAGCATCTCAGCCTACAGGCGAAGCTGTGCGCGTGGTAATTACCCATTACTATGATGTGATACCTGGCAACGAGCAGGGCGTACCTGACAGTGACAATATTGTTAAGCCAGTGCGGGATGCCTTAAATGGCGTTATCTACGTTGATGATTATCAAATTACTGACTTTGTCAGTCGGCGGCGGAGCCTGGATGGCTCCTTTCGAGTCAAAGGAATGTCGTTAGTGCTAGCAAAAGGGTTTTGCAGCGGCGAAGAGTTTTTACACATTCGGATTGAAACGGCTCCCGATCCGACGGCTCTAGACTAGCAGCCCCACGAACACTCGCTTCCGGTGTCCGTGAAGCAGTAGTGAACCAGGCAAAAACTTCATCATTCGTTCCGATCTCCTATAATGAAGGATTAACGGGCTTGACTTTAACGTCCTTTAAGGGATTATGGGAGTAGGCACTTATTTCATCCTATGCGTCACTTGGCAGACCAAAACCAGCTCGAACGCCGACGACTCCTTCAGTTGGCGAGAGAATATCGGCAGCAAGGCTATACTGTCACGCTGTACCCCTCTTCCGAAGAACTCCCGCCAGCATTGGCTGACTGTGCGCTTGATTTAATCGCCAAGAGTGCATCTAAGACCGTTGTAGTTGAAGTGCGCACGCGTGAGAACCTGACCCTCAACGGTTCGGAAGACTTGCGTACGCTGACCAAGCGAGTGCAGCAAGTACCTGGTTGGGAATTTGAACTGGTGGTGACCAATCCCCGAAAGCACGCTAGCTGATGACCCCACACTGAACTAGCGCAGACTTGGGGCTAGAAAAAACTCATAGGCAACGATTGCATATTGCACCAAGGCTACAACGTGAGCGTCATATTTCGGCTTGCTTGAAAGATTATGTTCAATTCGCGTGTCACAACCTGAAACGATTGACGTGAGACACGTCAACTAGATGCAACCCCAATACAAAGCTATCAAAAGATTTTTGCTGACCATTATTCTTGTCGGTGATGTCGTCGCGCTAGTGCTATTGCTCGGTGTCATATCGTCGTTGGTGGCATCGATCGCAGTGCTGCTATATCTGAGTCCGTTCATTCCAGATTTGCAAGTACGTCTGGGCAAAGCGGCATCGCCCGATGCAACCACCGCAATAATTCTCTCACTGGCTTGGATCATATTGACGACTTTGCTCGGCAGTCGTCTCTGTAAAGGTGAAGTGCAGCCAAAGCGTAGGCAAGTACGACCACTCAGACATTTAGGTCCAAACACTCCTTATTCAACTCCTTGCAAAGCCTGTTACTACTGGCAGGGCTATGACCGTGAAGCACGACGGTTTTTAGAGCATCCCTGTGCGCTTCATCCAACGGGCAAACCAGACGTTGCCTGCCTGGACTGGCAGCATAGCACCGACCGTTAACCGCCGCGATGGGACTTGGCTTGGACGCAACCACTAGGCTCTGCTGAAGCAACAACTAAACGTTACTGTGGACTTAACGTTAGCTAGCAACGACCGCAAAAGATGGACTTGAGTCGACCGATCGCTTCCAAGTGGTCTGAGAATTGACTGCTCCGTGCGGCTGTTTTCCTACGCTGGGCGACTGTAATGAGTAGACCATAAAAGCTATAGCCACATATGCGAAGAAAAAATATTCAATTACAGTAGCGGTCAAAGTCAAAAAGTCTTGAAAGGTGTCCATAATACATTACCTCAGGCTTTCACTTTACTTTTTCATTAATCGGCGGCATTGTCTGTTGCAGGAAACACCTAATATCGCGGAACAATACACTCTGATCGAGAAATACTGCTGGAAGAACGATAGACTGCATTGTCGGATAAAGTGTGATGACGAATTAATTCATGCCAACCTATGAACCATCCATCCGCGCCAGAATTGCAGCAATTGAAAACCACCCTGAAAGAACAAGGTGTGAAGTATGCGATCGCCAGTTTTGTTGATCTACACGGTATGTGCAAAGCGAAGATGGTGCCGCTGGCGCATTTTGACCAGATGATGCAAGGGTCAGAATTATTTACAGGAGCCGCGCTAGACGGTGTTCCTCAAGCGGTGAACGATGAAGAAGTTGCCGCAATGCCCGACCCAGCCAGCGCGACTATTCTGCCCTGGAATACAGAAATGGTTTGGTTTGCTAGTGATTTACATTTGCAGGGCAAACCGTTTGAAGCGTGTTGCCGCAGCATTCTCAAATCCGTTTTGCAGCAAGCAGCAGCGATGGGCTTTCAATTTAATTTGGGGATTGAAACCGAGTTTTTTCTGCTCAAAGATAACGCTGGACAAGCGGCTCCAGTGAGCGATCGCGATACGTTAGACAAGCCCTGCTATGACCTGCAAGGCTTGCTCGACAACTACACCTGGGTAGACGAAATTGTGCAGGCGATGAACCATCTCGGTTGGGATGTGTATTCGTTTGATCACGAAGATGGCAATGGTCAATTTGAAACCGACTTTGCCTATGCCGATGCGCTAACGATGTCCGATCGCTTAACTTTTTTTCGCTTGATGGTCAAAGAGCTTGCCCGCAAGCATGGTTACTTTGCCACCTTCATGCCCAAGCCGTTTGCCAATCGCACGGGAAGCGGCGCTCACTACAATATGTCGCTGGCAGATCTGAAGACTGGCGAAAATTTGTTTGTCGATCGCCAGGATTCGCGCCAATGTGGCTTGTCGCAATTAGGCTATCAATTCATTGCTGGAGTGCTGCGTCACGCGCCTGCCATTTGTGCAGTGATTGCACCAACCGTAAACAGCTACAAACGTCTGGTGGCGCGGGGCAGCATGTCTGGCTTTACCTGGGCACCTGTTTACATTTGCTATGGCAACAACAACCGAACCAATATGTTGCGCATTCCGCTGGGCGGTGGACGGGTCGAGTGTCGCGCTGCCGATATTGCCAATAACCCTTATCTGGGGGCAGCCATGATTTTGGCGGCTGGCTTAGAAGGCATTCGTGAAAAGCTCGATCCCGGTGAGCCACACACTGAGAACATGTACACCTGTACAACCGCTGAACTGGCAAAAATGGGCATTCAAACCCTGCCGCGAACGCTGGGAGAAGCGATCGAAGCCTTTGCCGCTGATCCACTCAGTAAATCGGTCATGGGATCATTGATGTATCAAACCTATGTGGATTTCAAAACGCAAGAATGGTTTGAGTATCACAATCATGTGTCTGATTGGGAAACCCAGCGGTATCTCAAATTTTTCTAGCGTTAGTTAACGTTAGTGTGGCTTAACTTAATGTCGAGCCTGGTCTGCCCAGGGTGTAAGAACGGTTGAGAGCCACTTCAAGCCGGAATCGATCGCCAGCCCGATCAAGCCAATGAGCAAAATGCAAAACAACACTTTATCTGTTTGCAAATACCGTTGGGCTTGAATAATACGGTATCCCAATCCACTTTGAGCAGCAACGAGTTCGGCAATCACCAGATAGTTCCACGCGCCAGAAATATTGACGCGCAATGTATCCAGGACGCTGGGAAACGTGGCGGGAATGATGACTTTAAACAGAACCTCCCGCCGATTGGCACCCAGCGTATACGCAACGTTGATCATCTCGCTGGGGATAAACTTAACGGCATCGGCAACCATAATGGCGTTGTACAACACAACACCGAGCGTGATGATCAAGATTTTTGATTCTTCGCCCAAGCCCACCCAAATCACAATGAGCGGTACGAATGCCGTCACTGGCATATAGCGCACCGTGCCGACAAACGGTGTAAACAGGCTATTCATGCTGTAGAACGTGCCCATGGCAATCCCCATTGGCACACCAACGACGGCTGCGGCAACAAAGCCCGCTAACACTCGACCGCAACTTACTATCACATCCAGTAGGAGGTCGTTCTGGGTGAACATTTCAATCCCAGCTTGTATGACCGCTGTTGGGGTGGGCAAAAAGATGGGTGGCACCAGTTTGGCATAGCTAACGATCGCCCAAATCGTCAACGGCACTATCAGCGCGATCGTGATAATAAGGGCTGCCAGACGGCGCGGGAATCCTTGACGAATACTCCAAAAGCGCGAAGGCTCTAGATAACGATAGGTGGGAGTAGAAGGAGGGGAAACGAGACTCGCATTAGCCACTGAGATTATCCTTTATCAAGTTAAGACAACGAACTGCAATAGACAAATTGAAATTAGCAGTCTGTTCTAAACCTTGCAGTTCATCAGACTGATATATCTTGCAGTTCATCAGACTGATATATTAAGGTCAAGAATTGCTGACATCCACTCAGTTTAAGGAAACCTTCGCACTGTTTTGTAGTTAAGGCTACTCCCTCGGGTGCATCCCAATTTTGCAAGGTCAAGTTTTTTCGGAGTGCGAGCGTCTCGCTCGCGAGCGAGACGCTCGCACTCTGGAAAACAAAACTGAGATACACTCACTTGCCCTAGAGCACTTCTTAATCTGATGAGGTGCAGGCGAGAGTTTGAATCCTTTGTATGTGTATGAATACAGAGAGTATCTTTTGAATTTACAAATTGCTACTTTTTATTCGATTGAATGGAAATATCAATCCTGATACCAGCGATCGCCTCACTCATTTTGGTTCTTACTCAATTGCCAAATTTGTTTGCTTTTAGGGAACGAACGGAGCCTTTCTGTATTCAAATTGACACTATGCAGCGCCTACATCGATTTTACTGATGAGGCTATCTGTGTTCTGATGTCTTATCTCTAAGAGCTTAATCATGCCTGACACTCGACTTCAAGATTTGAGGGGACAAACCGATCGCTCTGCTGCCGATCTGACGCTGACTCCGCCCAAGCTTGAGGTACGCGGTTTATTTAAATCATTTGCGATACAAAAGCAATCGCTGACCGTGTTAGATAACATCAACTTTCACATTGCTTCGAGAGAGTTTGTGTGTCTGGTAGGGGCTTCAGGATGCGGTAAGTCAACGCTGCTAAACATTGTGGCAGGCTTGGCAACGCCCTCTGCGGGAAGTGTGCTTGTAGATGGGCGAGCCGTTAGTGGACCTGGCTCTGATCGCGGCATGGTGTTTCAAAACTACACGCTGTATCCCTGGCTGACGGTTTCCCAAAACATTGCGTTTGGGTTGCAACTTCGTAAAATGCCCAAAGCCGAGCAGCGCGATCGCATCAATTACTATCTGAATGTGGTGGGGTTGACTCAGTTTGCCAAGTCCTACCCCAAGCAATTGTCGGGCGGCATGAAACAGCGCGTTGCGATCGCGCGGGCGCTAGCCAATGAGCCAGCCGTCTTGCTGATGGATGAACCGTTTGGAGCGCTGGATGCACAAACCAAAGAGCAAATGCAGCAGTTCTTGCTGGAGCTTTGGGAACAAACGCACGTTACCGTTCTGATGATCACACACGATGTCGAAGAGGCAATCTTTTTATCGCAGCGCGTTTACGTCATGAGTGCGCGTCCTGGACGCATGAAACTGGAAGTGCCAGTGGGATTACCAGAGCATCGTGATTTAGAGATGAAATTATCGGCTGAATTTGTTGAAATCAAACGTCAGATTCTACACTCTCTGCGCGAGTAAAATCATCTACATTATGCGAAATTTGCAATGACTACTGTAACCGGAACAGGCAGCTATCGAGAACGGCTGATTCCTGCTGCTGAACTGCCTTGTTTCCCAGACCCGCCGTACCCAGCAGCCTACCCTTGTTTACTTCCTGATGGGGACTACCTGGAACTGCCATTTCTCGCTCTGCCGCCTAATTTTGACACTGCGATCGCGTTTCTATGTTCTAATCAAACGTCGTTTGAAGTCGAAGATCGCCTTACCACTTACATGGCAGATTTAATTCGCGATCGTCAGCCTGAAGTGGTGGTTGGAATGCCCACTCTAGGCATGGTCTATGCATCGATCGTCGCTAAAAAATTGGGGCACGATCGGTATGTGCCGCTGGGCTATTCCCGCAAATTTTGGTACGAAGAAGCGCTGTCGGTTCCTGTTCGCTCCATCACCAGCCCAATCACGCCAAAGACCGTCTATATCGACCCAAAATTGCTAGAGCGGTTGGACGGTAAACGCGTCATTCTCGTCGAAGATGTGGTGAGTACTGGGGGTACACTTTCCGCAGAAATTGCCCTTATGCAAAAAATTGGTGCAAATGTAGTTGGCATTGTCACTGCCGTTAAAGAAACCAACGTTTGGGTTAATAAACTGAGCGCGATCGACCCAACCTATCCCACACTGGTAACGGCACCCATCCGGTGTCCATTATTCTCCAAAGTTGCTGGTGGATGGATTCCGGTTGAAGGAACATTGCCACCCTGATTTAAGTGCACTGACAGCAGACGAGCAAAAGCGTGATTTTGGATACTTCTTTTCTGCATCTGCATGATACAAGTATTGGCATTAGACTCATAAACCAGGAGTAAAAAACTCAAATTGAAGTCATGATTCTGTACTAAAAACCTATCGCTTCTAGGGTTCCGATTCAGCCTGATTGCATCATGTAAGGTGAATGACTGGTCCGAGAGAAGCAAACTGTCTAGCAGCAATGCAGTACAGTCACACGGCGGGATAAAAGCCCGGGAGAGACGATTAACAGCGTTGAGCTGTTGCGCCTCTTTCGGGTTTTTTAGTTGCCAAACCATGTTTTTTGTGATTTACTTCACGTTCTTAAAGGATTCTCAGATGTTTAAGTTTCGCTCAATCAAATTGATTGCCTTCGCCCTGGTTGCCCTCTTTTGGACTGTAGCTTGTACGCCTCAAGCAGCAAACAATAATCCGACCACGACGACGGCTGCCCCGACTCAAACACTAAGCGTTGGCACTAACCCCTGGTCTGGTTACTCAGGTCATCACGTGGCTGTGAAGAAAGGTTTTTATGATCAAGCTGGACTCAAGCTTCAAGACACGTTGTTTCAAACAAATAGCGAGGAAATTACCGCCTTTCTCTCTGGTAAGCTCGATGTTGCTTGGATGACTGCGGGAGATGTCATTCAAATGGCAGGCAAAGATCCTTCCCTTAAAATCATTTTCCTCTGCGATTATTCAAACGGCTCAGATGGCATTATCGGACGCGGCATTAAAGCTCCAGCAGAACTAAAAGGCAAAACGCTGGCGCGTGAAGATGTGTTGTTTGAGAAAGTTTTGCTACGTGCTTACCTTGAAAAAGGTGGATTGACTGAAAAAGACCTCGTCATTAAAGATTTGCCTGCTCCTGATGCAGCGACTGCGTTTAGCGCCAGACGAGTTGATGTCGCCGTGACGTATGAACCCTTCATGACTAAGGCAGCAAAAGAAGGCGGCGGCGAAGTGATTTTTAGCACGAAGGGCACAAATTTAATTGCCGACGTTTTGGTAACGCGCCCAGATCTAATCGCCAATCGCAAAGCTGAATTAATTTCGTTTCTCAAAGCAGCCGACAAGGGTATTAAGTTGCTGAAGGCGGGCGATGCTGAGGCGATCGCGGCGGCAGCAGGAAAATTAGGCATTAAACCCGAAGAGTTGCGCGAACAACTCGCTGGAATTACCCTGTTCGATATTGAGGGCAATCAGACGATCGGATTCAATTTAACAAATCCCAACAACGCCATTAAGAGCTTTGAACTGGTTGCTAAAGCGGCATATGATTTCAAAACGGTGCCGCAGGTGCTTGATGTCAAAACCCTCTACGATGATTCGCTAGTCAAGTCTCTCTAGCCTTGTAGTCAGTGATGTCCCTCGCTGACTCCAGTTCTGGGATGATGATGGAACCATTGCCATCCCAGAGACACCGCTCGTACTGCCATAAAGAGCGATAGCGCTAACCAGAGCAAATGATTGCTCTGAAGGCACCAAGCAATCACTGCGATCGGCACAAACCCAAACAGCACCGCTTGCAGCGTCGATCGCCGCAAAATTCGTCCTTCAGTCAGTCCTAGAAAATAGCCATCGAACATATACGCAAGGGAGCCAAAACCCAGCACAGGAAGCAGCCAGAGCACATATTGCTTCAGGTAAACTAATACCGGGGCGTGAGCGATGAGTCGCCCAAACAAACGATCGGGAGCTCCAATGAAAGCGATCGCAACCAGCGCACCGCAGACGAGGCTCAGCCCACCCGCGATCGGCACCAGTTGTTGCAGTTGGCGCAGGTTGCCTTGACCGCGAAAGAATCCCGCTAGACTTTCAGTCGCAAAGGCGATGCCGTCAATGAAGTAGGCAGCCAGAGTGACCACCTGCAACAAGATGGCGTTGGCAGTGAGGGGAATAGTGCCAAAGGCAGAGCCAAGATTGGTAAAGACGGCGAAGGTCGAGATAAGGGCAAAGGTGCGAATCAGGATGTCCCGATTGAGCGTAAGCACGGTGGTTAACGCTGAGACATCCCATAGGTTGCGGCGGCTGGCTTGAATTTGTTTGGGCTGTATGTCTCGGCTGAGCATTACCAAACCCACCAACAGCATGAGGTACTGGCTGATTGCCGTCGCAAGTCCAGCGCCAGCACTTGCCCAATCGAGGCGCACAATGAACCAATAATCAAGCGCTATATTCGCACCACTGTTAACAGCGGTAAGGATGAGGACACGATCGCTGTGCGATCGTCCCAGCAGCCAACCGATGAGGACGAAGTTGATTAGTGTGGCAGGCGCACCCCAGATGAGAGCGTTGTAAAAGGTCTGCCCAGCGGCTTCCACATCTGGAGTGGCACTCAACATCGCAAAGCCAAGCTGCCGCAGGGGTACTTGCAGAAGCACGATCGCCAGCCCCAGCAGCAACGCCAGAGCACCATGCCGCAGCCCAATCAAGAGTGCTTCTTCCTCATCGCCACGCCCAACTGCCTGTGCGGTCATGCCCGTTGTGCTCATGCGCAGAAAGCCGAATGTCCAGTACAGATAGTTGAACACAACGGTTGCCAGTGCAACCCCTGCCAGATGCCGAATATCAGCCAGGTGTCCCAGGAAGGCTACGTTTAGCAGTCCCGCGATCGGCACCATCACATTCGAGAGGATGTTAATGGCTGACAGTGTGAGAAACTGCCGCAGAAACGTGGGGATCTGGAGAGTAGACAAAGACTAACGCTACTACTTTTGAGTCTTGCTCTTGTTTAGTGTATCGCCGTCTGGTTCGGGTTAAATAGCAGCAATATAGCGGTTCCCATTAGAGGGCGGTTACAAGGGCTGCGGAAGGCAGGAGGCAGGAGGCAGAAGGAAAGCCACCGTGCTCTTTAACTTTCTGCCCTCTGCCCTCTGCCCTCTGCCCTCTGCCCTCTGCCCTCTGCCCTCTGCCTTCTGCCCTCTGCCCTCTGCCTCTTTGCGACTGTACTTCACTGAATTAGGAACCGCAATAACGCTGCTAAACTTGACTAATCGGCTGAAAATTCTGGCGTTGCTGAATCGAGGTATGAACCGCGAAATCCGCCCTCACCCTAACCCTCTCCCAAAGGGCGAGGGGACAAGAATTCTAGCTCCCTTCTCCCTGGGGAGAAGGGCTGGGGATGAGGGAAATCATACTTGTATTCAGCAACGCCAAAATTCTCACCTCAGAGTCAGTTCACCCAACGCCTCACTGATTACAGTAGAAAAGTTGTCTTCAGCTTTTGCAATGCAGCCGTTATTGTCTATCCTCTTGCTACCGCTTCTCCAAGCCTGTACCAACGCTCAGCTTAGTCCTATGAGTCGTACACCAGAGTCTTCGCTTCGTGCAGCACAATCGGAAACCCGCCGTGTTGCCTCAACATCCGATCGCTCAGACGTTAGCTTTAACCTGGGTGACCATCAGTGGAAGCATCGTATCGTACTGCTGTTTGCACCCTCGGAGCGATCGCCAGCCTATCAGCAACAGATGCGGCAGTGGAATGCACATCAAGCGGACATCCGCGATCGTGACCTCAAGCTAGTCGAAGTCTTGGGAACAGGCGAAAGTCGAGCCGATCAGCAGCCCATAGCTCCGACATCCGCTGCACGTCTCAGACAACAGTTTGGAGTCACTCCAGAATCGTTTGCCGTAGTTTTGATTGGCAAAGATGGCACTGAGAAGCAACGAAATCAGTCACCTGTTGATCCAACGGCACTGTTTCGCACGATCGATGCTATGCCGATGCGCCAGCAAGAACGGCGCTCTCAACAGTAGCTTTAACCCTATGAACGCTCCTAATGCAATGGCTTTGCTTGACGAACGTCATGGCACCAATGCGCCCCATGCCGATCGCCCCTGGAATGAGCATTCAATCCCCTCAAGGCAGAAGGATCAGCCGTTTCGATCGCCTTACCAATCAGCGGTTGCAAGTTTGGTGAAATGGGAACCGCGTCCCGGAACAGTTCCAGATATTGAACGAGAGCAGTACGCTTGACCCCGCCTTTCCTTACGGCATCACGAGTGGGATGAACCGTGGCAGATGCGGCGGCACAACCGTTCAGAGCTAGCGGTAGCTGCTGATGCAGGAACTGTACACAGCCCTTAGGCAATGCCAACACCGCCCGTGACACCGTAAACTTCTCCAGTGATAAAACTTGCCTCCTGAGACGCAAGCAGCACATAGACAGGAGCAATTTCTACGGGCTGTCCGGGTCGTCCCAGCGGTACCTCAGAGCCAAATTTTTCAACTTTCTCCTGAGTCTGACCACCGCTGGGCTGTAGCGCCGTCCAAAAGGGACCGGGCGCGACTGCATTGACGCGCACACCCTTTTCAATCATTTGCTTGGAGAGAGATTTGCTGAATGAGACGATCGCTGTTTTCGTCATGGCATAATCAACCAGGCTCTGCGACGGGTCATATGCCTGAATAGACGTGGTATTAATAATCGCTGCACCTGGTTTTAGGTGCGGCACTGCCTCCTGCGTAGTTATTTTTTAGCAAGCTCTTAGCTGCACTGACGCTAGTTTGGCAGTTTGCCCAAACCCAGGTAACGTTTGCGCTATACGGCACCTGCCCCCAATGCGATCGCTCGTCGCACAGCGGTATCGGCATTCACAAAACCATTCCCGTAAGCAAAGTCATAACCAGGCGCACCCAGGTCATAAGCCGTTTCAGAAAGGATTTGCTGTACCTGTGTTGCCGTCAAATTCGGGTTTGCACTCCAGACAAGAGACGCAACACCTGTGACATTGGGTGCAGCAGCAGACGTGCCAGTAAACTGCGGGTCGTAGCCAAAGACTACGCCGCTTGGCGAAGCGACTGCTCTAGTTGCAACGACGTTTGTGGGTCCCATTAAAGTCAATCCGTAGCCATAGTTTGAGTAGGGCGCGCGTGTGCCGGGTACAACGGCATTGCCGCTACTATCCACAGTGCCAAATGACGCTCCCACTGCGATGACATTGCTGTAGAAGTTTGCTAGATAGGCTGGGTAGGCGAGGCTACTGGAACCATCATTGCCAGAAGCAATGACAAACAGCACATCCGTTTGATGGCTGGCAATCAACTGCTCAAACGCAGGCTCGATCGTGGTTGCAGTCAAACTCAAGTTAATGACCAGGCGCTGTCCGTTTCGAGCCGCTTGAGCAATTAACGCCTGAGTTGCCTGGGTCAGGTTGCGATCGCCCGCCTCTCTCCCTGAAATCACATCCACCTGAGCCACTGGAGAACTCCAGTTGATGCCGCTGAGACCGATACCATTATTGCTGATGGCAGAAAGGATGCCTTCTACCGCAGTGCCATGTGACGTTGGCTCAGCAAACTCATCGGCAAGATTGCCATCAATAACAATGGGTATGCGTAGGTCGGGATGAATGCCAGCGCTATTGAAGCCTAACCCGCTGTCTTCAATACCAATCAGAACGTTATTTGAGCCAGTAGTCAAGCGCCATGCACTTTGCACACCCATCATAGTCAGGCTCCACTGTTGTGAGAAGAGCGGATCATTTGGGATGATAGCTAGATTGAAGGTGCGATCGGCAAAGCGGATACTGTCAATGCCTTCAAACAAAATTTGGTTGCCATTACTCAAAAGAAGTCCATCAAACATCTGTGTTCCATTGCCAGAATCAAACAACACGCCATTGCCGTTGATGCCGATTAAATTGAAGCTTACACTACTCGACAACACAGTGGAAAGGTCAAGCAGATCGCGTCTGCCGCTGCCAAACGCCAGGTTGCCATTGCCTGAGAACACCGAATATCGATAGTTTGCATTGTAGGTAAACGTATCGGCGCTTAATGTTCCCTGCACGATTTGTAACCCACCAACGGGTGTTGCAGCCAATTGCAAGCTGTAGTTGGTGTTACCGTTAAATTGGTTGACTAAAACAATGTAGCTTCCGGCTGCTAAATTGTTCAATACAATGGTTTCTGAACTGCTACCAGCCGTGATCGATGCAGCAAGAATCTCACCCAGATCGATCGCGCCATTGCCATTTGCGTCACGAATCAAATAGGCATCAGCATCGGCACTTAACCCACTTAAGTTCAGACTAAAGTTGCTGGTATTGCTTAATGAGAAGCGGTAAAAGTCAGCAGAATCGGCACTGCCAACAAAATCATTGAAACGTTGGGTATTGTACAAGCTGCCAATGTTGCGGGCAGTGTTCAAGGTGTTGCCAGCCGCATCAGCCGTGAGTGTCAGGTTGTAGGTAGTGTTGCCGCTATAGCGTATCACGTCAACAAAGTAAGTTCCGGCTGCCAGTCCAGTCACATTGATGGAGTCTGGAGTTGTGCCGGGTGCAACCGATGCGGCAAGTACATCATTGCTATCGATCGCGCCATTGTTATTATTATCTCGAATCAGGTACAAATCAGCATCGGCGCTCAATCCATTCAGCGTCAAATTTAGGTTGCTGATGGCATTCAGTTGAAACCGATAAAACGCTTGCGGGTTCGCATTGGTCACAAAGTCGTTGGTGCTGCGTTGCCCAGTGAGAATGCCAAAATTTGCGGCTGTACTCAACGTACCACCAGCACCACTGGGCGTAGTAGTAATGGCAAGTTGGTAGTTCGTATCACCTTGGTATTGAGTCACTTGGATGAAATAGTTGCCTGCGGCTAAGCCAGTGAGATCGATCGCCTCTGGATTGCTACCAGGAGCGATCGCGTAGCTCAATACTTCACCGCGATCGACCATACCATTGCTGTTGGCATCTTGAATAAAATAAAGGTCAGCATCAGCGGCTAATCCTATCAGGCGAAGGCTGAGGTTACTGCTGGCAGTGATTTGAAAGCGATAGAAGTCATTGGGATCACTGCTGCCAACAAAGTCTCTCACTGTACCACTGCCGCTAATCACACCTAAGTTGAGCGCTGTTGAAAGTGTATCGCCCGCGGCATCAGCAGCTAGGGTCAAGGCATTGTTAGAAGTAAATTCAGAGAACGAAGCTGGGCGACGATCGAACGTAGCTGCTGTGACATCTGCCGTACTATCATTCAGCGCACTCGCTTGCATCCAGTGGTCATGTTGCAGTGGATCCGTGAAATCCGTTGAAGCCAATGTGGTTGTAAATGTGGTTGCAGACGTTTGCAAAGCTGATGTCGCTCCATTTGAGCTAGAGAAATTGAAATCACTCGATCGCGGAAGTTTGGCGAACATCTTCGTTTCCTCATTGATAGAGAACTATAAGGCTTAAGGGGCTTTGCTGAATTGATGTCTGAATGCTTAGATTTGCCCTCACCCTAGCCCTCTCCCAAAAGGAGAGGGAACAGGGGCGTTCTAGCTCCTTTCTCCTTGGGGAGAAGGGTCGGGGATGAGGGCGATTTATACCTGCGTTCAGCAACGCCGCTTAACGTGACGAAGTGCTTTAGACATCACTGCGCCAGAGTTTACGCAGTTGCATACAGGGTTGTCCCCGTCGCACCGTTGGGTTTCCAGCTTTCCAGTAGTAGACGCATCTCAACGATCGCGCTAATGCGAGCTGAGACAGTTAGCACCCTCGTGTGAGAGCGCCAATTGAATCATTCAATCCAGTCATTTTTTAGGCAGAACAGTGACTTAGCGTTCTATTGAAAGCAAATTTTTCCCTAGCGTTTCAGCTTGCATTTTTTCTAAAAGCAAACATCTAACTCTTTGAGCGAAGGCTATTCTCGTGAACAGAGATCGTTATCTGACCAGAACTTACAGTTTTGATGGGTGCAGTCAACCCAAGGTGCGTTGAACTGCCGAGGAGCTATCAGTCAGGCAGCCGTTAACTGGTATATTTTTCATATATCTTTACAATGCGTCTTACGGCTTCGATCCAGAGGTATGACGAGCCATCGCTTTAATCGCAGAGCTTAGCTTGTTACAAACTTTTGTAACTATTGCTGCGACTTCCCCACATCGATCTGATAAATACTTGCGCCCTGCTCTAGTTGCCAGCTCCAATGAATGAACGGGATCATCAACTTAACCAGTTAGTTTGTAAGGCTTGTGCTTGTGCTGCGAGTAGCCCAGAGCGTCAGCGTTGTTTGGATCAACTGATTCGGCAACTGACAGAATCGGGGCGGCTCTGGTATCGATCGGACATTCCAGATACTGACTTTCAGGATATTCTCCAAAAAAGCTGGATCTACCTCTGCCGCAATCTGTGCGAAGCGACAACGGCTGCTGTCCCATACGATCCAACACGATCGAGCGTTCTGACCTGGCTCAATGCTTACATCAAAATGCGTGTGTTGGATTATCGCCTGGAAAGTGAACGGGTGAGACAGCAGCACATCAGCGAGAAGGTGATGGCAGATGGCAACGTGCTCAATCCGATCGACCTGCTTCCAGCCCCCAATGCTGCGCCACCAATCCTGCAAGAAATACTAGCCTGGGTCGAACGAGACAGCGCGGTGTTGTGCCGTGTCTATGTGCGCGATCGTCCAGATATCCATTGCAAAGCGCTCATTCTACGTCGCTTACCGCCCGACGAAACGCCCTGGCACCAGTTGGCACAAGAGTTTAAGCTCTCCGAGAACACCCTGCGGGGCTTCTACCGACAAAAATGCTTGCCCCCTTTGAAAGAAGCTGGCAGACAGCTTGGCTATCTTTAATAGCCAGTGCCATCAGCAAAGATTCAATTCCATCAGCCCAGTTCCATCAGCAACAGACCATCCGATTCAAACTTCCAACTCTTCCCGATCATGACCATGCCTACTCATCCATCAACGACTGTGGTGTCGATCGCCGACAGCGATCGACAGACGGCACTTAACTTTGCCCAGCAGCAACCCACCCGTGAAAAAGCAACTCAGGTGTACCGGAATACATTGGCAGTGTTAGCCGCCAAACACTGTTTGGATTGGTTGGAGATTGCGACTGAGCTAACAGCAAGCGACTGCTGGAATCCGTTTAGTCGGCTAGTAACAGATGTCGCCGATCTGCACGTGACGGGTTTAGGTCGGTTAGAATGCCGCCCCATTAGCCAAAAAGAACCGTCTTGCTACGTGTCATCAGATAGTTTGGACGATCGCATTGGTTACCTGGTCATTCAACTGGATCAACCCTATCAGGAGGCGACCATTTTGGGCTTCTCGCCCAGTGCGAACCGTGAACCCGCTCATCAGCCTGCAACTCGCTTCCATCGTCGTTTGAGTTTTTCTTCCAGCGTGAGCAGCGAACGGTTGCCATTGCAACAACTGCAACCGCTGGAGGCGCTGCTGATTCACCTCGAATGGCTCCAACAAGCTCTCCACTGGCAACCGCAAACTCATCTCAGCCCGTGGTTACACAATCTTGCCGAGATTGGTGATAGCGCCTGGCAAACGATCGAAGCGCTGCTGGCACAGTTGGATAAACCTACGTTTGCCTTCCGCAATCAGGGCATTGCGCCTGATGCGCCTGACCTTCAACGGTTGGTCGAGCAGCTTTATACAAGCCAGCGGTTTAGCTATCCCCGATCGGACATCCCATCAGATCCCAATACGAAAGCAGCGCTAGTGCAGCTCATTCAGTCTACATCCGATGAGGAAACTCGCTGGAAGGCGGCGGAAATTCTTTGGACGATCGATCCAGGTCATCCGGCTACGGGTGTAAGGCGTGTGCTGGACTTGGGTTTGCTGCTAGCAGGACAGCGGCTGGTGCTCATGGTGGCAGTCTTACAGTCAGACAGTGCTGCCAGTTCAGAGCCTCGCCGCCTCTCAATCCTGGCACGCGTGTATCCGCTGGCAGAGCAGGGCTACTTACCAGCAGGATTACAGTTGGCAGTGTTGGGGCAGGATGGACACCTTGGACTGGAAACAGAGGCAAGAGAGCGAGACAATTACATTCAACTCAAACTGCGAGGAGAATTTGGCGAACAATTTAGCATTCGGCTCTGCTTAGAGGATGATGTGATTGTGGAGTCTTTTCTGATCTAAAGCAGGTGTGACTTGAAGCTGGTTTGATTTGAAGCTGGGCAGCGAAAACCGATGGCTGACGTTAGCAGTAAGCTGATTGTATTGAGTGTTGGCGATGGAGATTTCGATCGCGGCTTTCCTGTGGAGCTTCGCATTGGTCACGCTGGCAAGCCACACAATGTGGAATTTCGAGGGCGCTTACCATCCGCGCCAGAACTGCCACAACTCTATGCTCGCTGGCAAACGGCTTACTACAGTTGGGGTGCGAACCATCGCTGGTGGCGCGTGCTCCGCGTCGATTTTCCACCGCAAACCACCAACGTTTCTTACTGGGATGAGTGCAATCACTCGGCTCAGGCACTACAGGAACAGTTAAAGCACTGGTTTGATCAACCAGAGATGCGAGATTTGCGTGAGCAGATTCTCATTGAAGTGCATCGGCAAGATTTGGCGCGTTTGATTGTACGGACTCAAGACCGCTGGCTGCGTCGCTTGCCCTGGCATCTCTGGTCGTTGCTAGAGCGTCTGCCACGACTAGAAATTGGCATCAGCGCTCAATACGCTGAAACGTCAAGACGGCTCAGTAGCCCGGTCAAAATTCTGGCGGTGCTGGGCAACAGTGAGGGCATTGATCTGCAAGTTGATCGCACCCTGCTAGAACGATTGCCGAACGCCAAAGTGACCCGTCTGGTCGAACCCACACGACAGGATTTGAGCGATCGCCTGTTTGAGCAACACTGGGATGTGCTCTTTTTTGCAGGGCACAGCCGCAGCGAAGTGAATGGTGAAACGGGGTATATCTGGATCAACGCCACCGATCGCCTTACCCCTGGCGAACTCAAATTTGCGCTCAGTCGCGCGGTTAAAAATGGCTTACAGTTGGCAATCTTCAATTCCTGTGATGGGTTAGGGTTGGCGCGAGAACTAGCGGATTTGCAGATTCCTTACCTGATCGTGATGCGCGAGCCTGTGCCCGATCGCATTGCTCAGGCATTTCTCCAATACTTTCTCAAAGCCTTTGCTCAGGGAGAACCGTTTTACCTGGCGGTGAGGCAGGCAAGAGAACAACTGCAAAGTATGGAGGCAACCTATCCCTGTGCCTCTTGGCTGCCAGTGATTTGTCAGAGTCCTGCTGCACCCATGCTCAAGTATCCCCGTCACAACTCACGCCAACGCTTGCTCATCGCCGCCGCAGGGTCGATCGCCCTTGTAGGGATCATCCTGCTGCTCCAGCAAGGGTGGCAGGAGACTCAGATGAGCGCCCGCATGAGTTTGGGTGGAACCCTTTTAGTCACATCAGTCACCAATGTGGACAAAGTAGCAGGTGTAGCCGCTTTCAGGCGCGGTGATTTTAACAAGGCTGTCAGGCAGTTTGAACGCTCTCTACAACAGCAGCGCAACGATCCAGAAACGCTGATCTATCTCAACAATGCTCGTATTGCGAATCGCCAAGCCCTCAAGCTTGCAGTGAGTGTGCCGATCGGCAGCAATGACGCAGTTGCGCAGGAAATTTTGCGGGGTGTTGCCCAGGCTCAGGATCAGGTGAATCGACAGGGCGGCGTTGGTGGACACGCGTTAAAGGTATTGATTGCCAACGATGATAATGATCCGACCCTGACCAGAGCGATCGCCACTCGCCTGGTGAAAGACTCTCAAGTGTTAGCTGTGGTCGGGCACAACGCCAGTGATGCGTCCGTCGTGGCGGCTCCAATTTACATCCAGGGTGGATTGGTCATGATTACGCCCACTAGCTTTTCGGACAAACTTTCATCGATGGGTACCTACATTTTCCGTATGGTGCCCAGCATTCGCTTTCTGGCAGATAAATTAGCGACCCACTATATCAAGTTCCGTCCCAACGCCAGAATTGCGATTTGCTCTGATGGCTCTGCTGTAGACAATGAATCCTACCGTAATCAGTTTGCCAATGGAGTGTTAGCCCAAGCAGTGATACACCCTGGAGCAGAGTTGGTGCAATTTCCTTGTGATTTCTCAGCCAAAAATTTTGACCCCAATGTCGCCATCACGAACCTGATCAAGCGGGGTGCTAATACCTTACTGCTGGCACCCCACGTCGATCGCATTAGCCAAGCCACTGCCACTGCCAGAGCCAATCGCGGACGCTTAAAACTGCTGGGAAGCCCAACGCTTTACACTGCCAAAACCCTGGAGTTGGGACAAGGAGCAGTGAATGATCTGCTGCTGGCAGCGCCCTGGCATCCTGGTGTGTCGCCCACTACTGCCTTTGCTCGTGAAGCAGCAGCCCTTTGGGGTGGATCAGTGAATTGGCGCACAGCTATGTCATACGATGCTACGCAGTCAATCGCCGTTGGCTTGCAACAGGCGATCGCCACTGGCAGCAGCATCACTCCGACCCGTGAAGGGCTGAAAGATGTTCTTCGCAGTGCAGACTTCTCTGTCAACGGCGCAAGTGGTACCGTCCGCTTTATTCAATCGGGTGAACGTCAAATTACCTCTAGCTTTGGTGTGCTTGTCCAGGTGCGATCCAGTCCCAAAGCCCCCTTTGGCTATACTTTTGTGCCGTTATCAACTAAGAATGTCAATGCACAATAAAGATTTGTAAAAATTGCCACAGTTAAATGATAACTTGCCGATAACCCAATAGCAGTTGATAGACAGCAATAATTTTGTAGCAACGGTGTTGTTTGAGAAGGGCAACGCGATCGCATTAGCCCACTTTACAGATTCATCGTTAACGGTTGCGACTGTTCAAGCAAATTGGTTGCCATGCCTCAATATAGTGCTACAGGAGATTCAAACTGATGAAATCAATACAGGCTACATCTACGGCGTTGGTAAAGTCGTTACAGATCATTGTCTTAACGCTGAGTTTCAATTTGATCGCCACGGCTGCCCGGGCATTTACGTTTTCCACGATCGGTACTTGGAACAACGCGATCGGCGGTAATGTAACCTATATATCCGGTGCAGAAAACGGAGTGAGTTGGGGACAATTTGTGCCTAAAAGCGGACTTAGCTTCACTGGCAAGACAGGTACTGGAGCCTTCGACAACCTTCTAGACTTAGGGCAACTAAAACACTTCAATAATCCAGTTGGTTTTATTGAATTGACCGTTCCACAAACCGTTGATTTGACCGTTGCGCTCAATCTACTCATTGACAATGAACCCATTGTTCGCAATTTTACCTACACCTTGAGAGTGGATGAGACACCGGACGACGTTTTGCCCTGCCCTTACCAAAGCGCGTCCCCTTGTGCCGATGCGGTTTTCTGGAGAAACACAAGCTCCAGCAACACCTTTGCTGCGGGCGGCGTAGACTACACTCTGGAACTGCTCGGTTTCAGCAATACGCCCGCTCTCCTTCCCGTCAATCAATTTATCTCCGAAGAACGCAGTATCAATGAGACATCTCTCTTTGGTCGTGTTGTTCCAGCGGCGGGTGTACCGGAACCAACGACAACAACAGGTTTGTTGCTTGCAGGTTTAGGGCTTGCCTATGCTCGTCGCCGCTTCAAGAGACGTGCTTGAGTCATGCTTCCTAGTTTTTTTTTGGAGTTAAGGACAGGGACTCGGTTGCATGGGCAAGATGTGTCTCGATCGCACCTGCATTTAATCTCTATGTGACGGACAGCGCGAAATTGAGGGATGAAACCAATGGCACACCAATTCAACAAAAGCTGGATGGGAGCGATCGTAGCTGCTGTCTTTTTTGGGGCTACATCGACTGCCCTTCCAGGGTTAGCTCAACCTTCTGTAGCGCCAGGACAACAAGGGCAGCCTGGTTCCAGCCCACCTCCCGTAAAAACACATCCTTTCAATATTGAAAATGTTGAACGCTTTAATGCCTTGAGAACGCCCTCGCCCAAAGAGTTAGTTGATGAGGTCTGGCAGCTTGTTGAACGCTCCTATGTAGACAGCACGTTTAATCAAAAAGACTGGAAAGCAATCCGCAAGCGGTATGTCGATCGTTCCTACAACTCGCTTGAGGACGCGTATCTGGCAATCAATGAGATGCTGAAACTCTTAGGAGACCCTCTGACCCGCTTTTTGAACCCGCTTGCCTTCAAAGCTATGCAGATCGATAGCAATAGCAATGTTGCTGGTATTGGATTGCAGCTAGCAAAAGATGAGAAAACCCAGAAAATCAATATTATTGCTCCTATTGAGGATGGACCAGCATGGAAAGCCGGAGTTTTGGCAGGAGATACCCTCACTAAAATTGATGGTCAGAGCATGGAACGTATGGACGTAAATGCAGCGGTCACACTGCTTCAGGGCAAACCAGCAACCTTCGTCACCCTGGCGCTTCTTCGAGACGGTAAGCCGTTAGAGTTTCGGATTCAACGGGCAAAGGTGGAAATCCGTCCAGTACGTTATAACGCTCAAGAAACAGCCATTGGCAGAATTGGCTACATTCGCTTTACTCAATTCAACGCCAATGCCACAAAAGAAATGAAGACTGCAATCGAAACATTGGAGGCTCAAACGGTCAAAGGCTACATTCTTGACCTCCGCTCTAATCCAGGTGGGCTTCTCTACGCTGCGATTGAAATTACCCGCCAGTGGTTGCCAAAAGGGGTAATTGTTAGCACTGTCGATCGGAATGGAGAGCGCGATCGGGAGCAGGCAAATAACCGCGCACTGACTGACAAGCCTCTAGTTGTGCTAGTAGATGGCGGTTCTGCCAGTGCCAGCGAAATTATGGCAGCGGCATTACAGGAAAACCGGCGCGCCCTTTTAGTCGGTACGCGCACCTGGGGTAACAACTCGATCCAGTCTGTGCGGGCGCTTAAAGGTGACTCCGGTCTTGCAGTCACCGTTGCTAAATGGTTAACACCAAAGGGGCGCGATATTAGCAAAGTCGGCATTGAACCAGATGTAACGGTCAAACTCACCGAGACGCAGCGACGCAAATTGACTACTAATCGTGACATTGGTACAACTGCTGATCCTCAGTATGCGAGGGCACTGGAAATATTGAGCCGAAGCATTGAACCAGCTCAGTGAGGTCGTTCTGTGCAGTGACGAAACTTGAACACTCAACGACGAAGCTCGAACACTCAATGACGAAGCTTAGACATTGAACAGCGAGTCCTAAAGACTCAACGACGAAGCTCAAACACTCAACAACGAAGCTCAGACATTGAACGACGAGACTTAGGCATTCAACAGCGAGTCCTAAAGACTTAACAGCGAGTCCTAAAGACTCAACGGTGAGCTTCAAACACTCAACGGTGAGCCTCAAACACTCAACGACGAAGCTCAGACATTGAACGATGAGCCTTAAAGACTCGACGGCGAAGCTCAGACATTCAATAGCAAGCCTCAAAGACTCAACAACGAAACTTAGAGATTTAATTGCGAAGCTTAAACATTTAATCGCAGAGAGGTTTACCCTATGGTCAAGTTTGATAGGGGCACTGATAGGCAGTTAGTGAATCAAATTTTGCACGATCGCTATCACATTCAATGGCTGCTTGGACGTAAACCAGGGCGACGAACCTTCATGGCGATCGACATAGACGATCAACTGCCTGTAGTCATCAAGCTCATGTTGTTTAGCCCTGATTTCACCTGGGACGATCTGAAATTGTTTGAGCGCGAGGCAGAAACGCTCAAGTCTCTTCACCATCCAGCGATTCCCAAATATCTGGATTTCTTTGAGGTGGAAACTGCATTGGGCAAGGGTTTTGCGCTGGTGCAAAGTTACATTGAGGCGCGATCGCTGCAAGAATGGGTGCAAGCAGGATGCACCTTTAGCGAAGACGAACTCAAGGGAATCGCCAAAGAATTATTGAACATTTTGGCGTACCTTCACAATCGTCAACCCTCGGTCATCCATCGAGATATCAAACCCAGCAACGTATTGCTCAGAAACCGCAGTGGCAACAGTTGTGGACAAGTTTATTTGGTTGATTTTGGTTCTGTGCAAACAGCCGCACATGGCGGTACAGTCACCGTCGTTGGCACTTATGGCTATATGCCGCCAGAACAATTTGGTGGGCGATCGCTGCCAGCCTCCGATCTTTACGGAGTCGGTGCCACCCTCATTTACTTAGCAACGGGGCAGCATCCTGCCGATTTACCTCAGAAGGATTTACACGTTGAGTTTAAGCAATTGACAACCCTCAGCCAGTCTTTGACTGATTGGATTGAATGGCTGACCGACCCAAGCTTAGTCAGAAGACCCGCATCCACAAAAGACGCGCTACAGGCGTTGCTCAAGCCTCGTCAGCAACGAAACGCTCAGTTGACAACACAAAGCATTCTCCTGGGTACGCGTCCGTTGTATTCGTATATTTCATTAAAGGCAACTCAAACCACCCTTGAACTGAAGATACCATCCAATCAGATTCAATATATCTTTCCAGGAATGTATAATCTTTATATGTGGGGTTGTCTGTTGCCAATGGTGATGACCTTCGTTCTGATGGTCGCCATACAGTTTTGGGTCATACCATTTGTCATCGCATGCTTCATTGGATGTCGCATCTATTTTTCAGGTTTGAGTCGAAGTACACCTGGTCATATTTTTTTAACTGCTATTAGCTCAGACAATGCCAACGGTAACAGACTCCGTTGTGCTGATGTCACGTTTCATCGAGACAGTGGCTCCGTTATTTCTACTCTTAGTCTGATACAAAATTCTCGGTCTGTTGACATTTTTCAAGGAAAACTAAAAGGCATTTCAGCAGGATTGGAGACGATGCCTCGATATCGGTTGAATCTCAGCTTTCAAGACGCTAGCGATACGATCGCAGTCACAGGAAATCGTCACGAAATTCAATGGCTTTGTGATGAGTTAAGTGAATGGACGGGTCTTCAAGCTCAACATTGGGAAGCACCCTCTGCTTGATCATTGTTGTATAAGCATTCAGAATTCATAAGTCTCAATGTTCGTAAGCTTCAATAGACGCGATCGGTGAAGTCAATAACCAAGTTTTGATGATTTATAGGAGATTCAAACGATGCTTCAATTCAAAGTTCTACGGCAGTTTTTGCCTCTCACGCTCTCTCTATTAGCAGCAATGCTCACCATTGGGACAATGCCTACCGCTGCACAGTCTTCCAGTAACGTCTCAACTACTTCTGATCAAACGAAGCCACCCGCTCAACAGTCAGACCTACAGCTTATGCAGGCTCAAATCCCTGTCTTACCTACGTGGGTCTACCTCGCAGGGGGTGTAATGCTCATTCTGTTCTTTTTGCCCAAAGTAGGTTGGGTGGCGGGGTTGATTGTGATTGAAGAACGGGAAGTTGGGATTGTCACGAAAAAATTCTCAGCAAAAAGACTGCCTGAAGGACAACAGATCGCCCTCAATGGGGAAGCGGGTCTGCAAGCCGATACGCTGTCTCCCGGTTGGCACTTTGGCTATTTTCCCTGGCAGTACAGCGTGCAGAAAGAGCCTGTAGTGATGATTCCACAAGATGAAATCGGGCTGCTGATTGCCAATGATGGAGCCGCTATTCCAGCCAATCGTATTCTCGGCAAAGTGGTTGAGAGTGAGAATTTCCAAAATGCCCGTCAGTTTCTGGCTCACGGTGGCGAGAAAGGGCGACAGCTAGCCATCTTGACTACAGGCACCTATCGCATTAACACAGCTTTATTTACAGTGATTACATCCGGTAATGCGACGGCTCATGGTGTCACCGCTGCACGACTCAAGGTTTATGCGGTTCAATCCGATCGCGTTGGTATTGTCACAGCCTTAGATGGAATGCCGATCGAGGAGGGAGAAATTGCTGGACCGATCGTGGCGGGTCACGATAACTTTCAAAGCGCTCAGATGTTTATGAACCGGGGTGGCTGTAGAGGTTTGCAAGAACAGGTAATGCTTTCTGGCTCATGGAATCTCAACCCCTGGTTCGTGCAGGTGGAACAAGTGCCGATGACGGAAGTGCCGATCGGGTATGTGGGCGTTGTGATTTCTTATGTGGGGCAAGCTCACGAAGATATTAGTGGCGCAGCCTTCACGCACGGCAATTTGGTGAGTCGCGGAGACAAAGGTGTATGGATTGAATCCTTGCATACGGGAAAACATCCCCTGAACACCAAAATCATGAAAGTGGAATTGGTGCCAACAACCAATATCGTGATCAATTTTACCCAGCGGTTCAAAGGGGAACATGGCTATGATTCTTCACTCTCGGCGCTTAAATTACTCTCGTTTGATGGTTTCACTTTTGATCTAGAAGTCTTCCAGGTGATCCATGTAGGCGCGATGGATGCACCCAAAGTGATTTCGCGGTTGGGTTCAATGCAAAATCTGGTGGATCAGGTGCTGCGTCCGATCGTCGGTAACTACTTTCGCAATTCCGCACAGGAGTATACCATTCTCGATTTCCTCACGGCACGGAGTGAGCGTCAGTCAGAAGCCGCGGAATACATCCGTCAGGCATTACGCGCGTATGATGTGCAGGCAGTGGATACGCTAATTGGTTTAATTTCACCACCACCAGAGTTGATGCAAACGTTGACCGATCGCAAGCTAGCTGAAGAGCAGGAAAAGACCTACGTAACGCAACGTGCGGCTCAAACGCAGCGGCAAGAGCTGGTACGAGAAACTGCCCTGGCTGATATTCAACAACGAATTGTCACAGCCGAGCAAGGGGTGACGATCGCTGAACTGCAAGCGACAGCAAAAATCAGTCAGGCAACTGGAGAGGCAGAGTCAATTCGCGTTACAGGACAGGCACAAGCGGACACCTATCAAGCGGGTGTAAATGCGGTGGGTGCTCAGTTCTACACGGCGATGCAATTGATGCAAGTGATTGGCGATCGCAATGTGCGAATCATTCCCGATATCGTAGTGGGTGGTAATCAAAGTAATGCCGGGGCACTTGATGCCATGATGGGCATCTTGCTGTGGAACCAAGCCCAGGAGATGCAGAGCGGTAATCATCATAGTCAGGCGATCGTGCATACCCCTCCCACCGATCAAGCAAAAACGCCTTGATTGACGTTATTACTTGTACCAGGCTTGTTTCCACTGCTGCATCTGCTTGATTTCGGCTTTCTGAGACGAAATAATTTCTTGAGCCAGCTTCTTGATTTCAGGACGCTTTGATTTAGCCAGTGCATCCTGCGCCATCACCACAGCACCTTCATGATGCGGTGTCATCGCGTTGAGAAAGCGTCGATCGAATTGGTCATCGGCTGCACCTAAATCCATGCTCATCATCATGCCTTGCATCTGATCTTGAGACATGGGCATCGAGTGTTTCATCTGAGCGTTGTAGGCGATCGGTTCGGCACTGGCTTTGGGATACCAGGCTTGCCGCCACTGCTTCATCTGGTTCAGTTCTTTGTCTTGTGCCTGGATGATGTTAGCTGCCAGTTTTTTGATCTCAGGACGCTTGGATTTCTGCTGTGCTTCTTTTGCCATTTCGACGGCTCCCCGATGGTGAGGAGTCATCGCATCGACGAAGCGCAGGTCAAACTCAGCATCGGCTGGACCGAGATCCATCGACATATTGCTGCCGTGGTTCATGCCGCCCATGTTGCTGTGATCCATGCCCTGCATGGCTCCAGCGTTAGTAGCAGCGGGACTGGGTGCTTGATTTTGGGCTGTGGTGGAGCAGGCGCTGAGGACGCTGCCAGTGGCGATCGTTCCCATTACTAAAACTAGCCATCCCGTTTTTGCCAAGAAGTGATGTGACATACGTTCGTTGTGCCTGAAATAAAGGGTCTGAAGAAGTAACATTGTTATTCTGGATACTCCACTCGGCTGGAGAGTCAAGTAGTTAAATTCTCCAAGCTTAGAGACCGTTTGAAGGCGTGAGCCAAAGTCAAAAAGGCACACTTCTCTACCGTTACATGCAGTTATGAAATCGCTCTCGCTCTAAAGTACGAGCTCATCTTCCTTTCGGAGGAGAGAGGTAATTAGTTGGATGCCTCTGTAGGGTGAAGCCTGAGAGCCAGGAGGTTTTCATTTGTTGTTCATTTACCAGGAGTAAAGTTATGACCACCACTCAATCTCACCAATCCTTACTGGAAACCTGCCTTGAGGCTTGTTTTGACTGCCTGCGAGACTGCGAGAACTGTGTAACCGCTTGTTTGGATAGTGACATGGTACAAATGATGGCTCAGTGCATTAAGTTGTGCCGCGACTGCGCGGATACTTGCGCTATCTGCGCCCGCTTTATGGCTCGTCATTCTGACCTTCATGCTCAACTGTGTAGTGTTTGCGCGGAGGCGTGCGATCGTTGTGCCGCTGAGTGCGGCAAGCATGACCACGACCACTGTAAGCAATGCGCCGAGTCTTGCCGCCGCTGTGCTGAGTCCTGCCGTCAAATGGCAGCAGCAATGGTGTAGTAATCAGTTGTATCTTGATCGCGATGCTGTTTGGTTTGTTGGTCATCAAATGAACCAGACAGCCCAACTACGTTGAAACTCAAAAGCGTTATCACGCCACTACAGGCAATTTAACATGGACGGTAGTACCAGTTTCTGGTGCTGATTGAATCGATAACGCCCCACCATGAGCCTGCACAATGCGTTTAGTAATCGCCAGCCCTAAGCCAGTACCACCGGGCTTTGTGGAACAAAAGGGTTGAGTGAGTTTTGGCAGCACGTCCGGTGGAATGGGTTCACCGCCATTGTGAATAGTGATAGAAACATACGCTGTGGCTGCAGCGTCTACTTCCCACCTGATAACATCCCCAACTGAAACTGCCTCACAGGCATTACGAATGAGATTGATAAACACTTGTTTCAGCTTGTCTTGATCGCCCGAAATTCTAACCAGGGATAATGCAGCAATAAACTCGATTTGTCGCCCCTGCGCTTCTGGTGTCTCACGAATTGTTGCCAGTAATTTGTGCATGAACTGGTTTAGCTCAAACTCAACCAACTGCACGGCTTGAGGTTTGGCATATTGCAAGATCTCACCTAATAAGCGTTCTAAGCGACTAGCTTCATCAAGGGCAAGTGCTAAACGTTCTTGAGCAGGTATCGCCAAAATTATTTTTTTGAAATACTTCAACCCCATCACGATCGTGGTGAGAGGATTGCGAATTTCATGCACAATCATGGCAGCAAACTCACCGATCGCAGCCAACCGTTCCTGCTCAACCAGTTTGGCTTGAGCCACCCGCAGTTCTTCTGTTCGTTTCTGCACTTCTACTTCCAGTGCTTCATTAAATTGGCGCTGCTGCTGATAAAGGTGATAGTGATCGATGGCTGTCGCTGCCCGTTCTGCAAAGAGTTCAACGATCTGAATTTCTTCCGGCGTAAACTCGCGGGGTTGTTGATGAAACGAACAGACAGTGCCAATGACTTCGCTTTCTGCCGTCCGCAGCGGTATGCCTAAGTACGCTCGGTAGCCTGGGGCAGGTTTGCCATACTCTGGCTGGACGATCGCGTCTTTCACCGCCAGCGTACATTGATTTTGCATGACGGTGTTCGTCAACTGACCATGCAGAGCATACACCCGAGGCGAGTTACCCATGTCCAGACTGCTTGCCAGGACGGTTTCAAAGCCTTCTTGACAAATGGTTACGACCGTCCAATCCACATCAACCAATTGACTGACTGCACAAGCAATGTCGTGTAGATAGCGACTAAGCTCTCCAGTGCGGTAGCTCAGGGAAGACAACATTGCCATTGCCTGTTGCTCTCGCTGCCATTGATGGTGCTGTAGAGACTGATCGTCCTTGGCATCACTCATGGGACTAAACTACCTGCATTGAGCGCGCAATCTACTAAAATCTATCACGTTTGTTTGTTAAAAAACGCTGCGGATCTCCACTCAAGCAGCCAAAAATGAACGCTTGCTGAGAATTAACTAAACGGTTTCTCACTCAAATCTCAGCTTTTTAGATTGAACTCTTTAACACTGAATCATTTGACGATCGCGGTTTTCAGTCATCATTAGCAGTGCGATCGCTAAAAACAAATAGTGCTGATTAACATTACATTGAGGAAGTTTTGATATGAGAGTGAAACATTGGGTTCTGTTAAGTTTAGCGCCTCTAGTTTTTGTCGGTTCTGTCGGCATGGCTGCAAAGAAACAATCAATTGAAAGGCTCCTTCCCTTTACCAGCAATACGCCTGTACATTCGACCAGAGCAGAGTCGATCGCTCAAATGATGAACTCCACAAAGCCAACAGTTGTCAGTTCTGGCAGCTTTACTTCTGGAGAACATCCGACTCAGGGAACAGCTCGTGTCGTGAACCAGAATGGCAAACTCTTTCTAGAACTCGACCAGAAATTTAAAACCTCCAATTTAGGACCAGATCTCGTCGTAATTTTGCATCGCTCTAGTAATGTACTCGGTTCCACAAAACCACCTGCCTATCCGTTGAAAGCAGGGGATTATACGCTTCTGGCACCCTTACGCAAATTCAGTGGCACTCAACGATATGCCATCCCCGCAACGATCAACTTAGCCGAGTATAAATCTGCTGTGATCTGGTGCCGCAAGTTTAATGCAACATTTGGCGCTGCCAGGTTAGTTGGTCAGTAGAAAGCCAAAGATTGATAAAGAGCACTGTAGCGGTTCCCATGAGAGTGCAGTACAAGAGCTGAGGTTTTATTAAATAAAATCGGCTTTTGTAGCTTTTGTAGGATGTGTATAGCCTACTCTTCGAGAAGCAAGCTACGGCATGGCTGCGCTAAAGGCGACAGCTGTAACGCATCACAAGCCCCGGAGGCGATGCGTTACACTGCGCTAACTGAGTTTGTCTGCAATATGCTGAGCCGCTTCTACCGAAGTCCGCACCGGAATGATTTCAAAATGACCAAGATCATTCCATGCATCAATCCAAATATCAAACAAAGCTCGATTATCAGTCCGCATAAGTTGAAAGCATCTGAAGTAGTCTAGGTCTACCCAACTATCTACATACTCAAGCCCAAGAGGTAATTGACGACCTCGATCGCGGGCACGACGATAGATCTCAGTTGCCGCACCTGCATTGAAGTATTCGATAACCATATAAAGCATTGATTTTGACTCAGCAACCATTTTCGTTAGCTTAACAGTATCAGTTTATAAAACTCCTCATCTTAAGACCCGACATTGGCGAGATATTGATGCACAAACTGTACGCAAATGGAACCTTCACCGACTCCTGATGCGACTCGCTTGATGGAGCCATGTCGGACATCACCGACTGCAAAGACACCGGGGATGTTGGTTTCGAGCAAATAGGGATCACGATCGAGCCGCCAACCTCTGGGACGATGGGTACTCGATCGCCTCTCGCCACTCTTTAGGTCAGTTCCCGTGATCACAAAGCCGCGATCGTCGCGTTCTACCAGTCCATCCAGCCATTCCGTACGTGGAACGGCACCAATAAAGATGAACAAGGACACGGCGGTAACCGTTTCAGTTTCACCTGTGATAGCGTTCTCTATCACGATCGCCTCCAGACTCGTTTCCCCTTTCGCTTCCACCACACTGGAGTGAGTCTGCACGCTGATATTAGGCGTTTCGGCAATCTGCTCAATCAAATACTGCGACATGCTTTTGGTCAGCGACTCGCCGCGCACGAGCATTGTTACCTTGCGGGCATACTTCGAGAAATACATTGCCGCTTGTCCGGCAGAGTTGGCACCACCAATGATGTAAACATCTTCGTCTTGGCAGGTGAGCGCCTCGGTCTGAGCGGCTCCATAGTAAACTCCGGCTCCAGTGAGGCGATCGAGTCCCGGCACATCGAGCCGTTTCCATGACACACCCAATGCCAAAATCAGCGCATGGCAACTGATTTCACTGCCATTCGATAACGTGATGAAGCGGTAGGGATCTTCTATACGCATTCCCGTTACGTCTTGGGGACTAAGAATTTCTACGCCAAAGCGTCTCGCTTGCGTCACGGCACGACGGGCTAAGTCACTGCCGCTTAAGCCCGATGGAAAGCCCAAGTAGTTTTCAATCCGCGAACTGGTGCCTGCTTGTCCTCCCGGTGCTTCGCGTTCAACCATGACCGTACGCAGTCCTTCCGATGCACCATAGACGGCAGCCGCGAGTCCAGCCGGTCCGCCACCCACAATAATCAGGTCATAGAAGGGCTTTTCCGCTTGGGTGCGGAGTCCAATTTTCTCGGCAACCTGGGCGATCGATGGCTGCACCAAACTACTGCCGTCAGCAAAAAGCACTAAAGGTAGAGAGAGGCGATCGCACTTAGCAAAGTCCGCTAACGTCTGTGCTTCTTCGGATAATTCAATATCCAGCCACTGATAGGGGATTTGGTTGCGCGCCAGGAAGTCTTTCATATCGTGCGACTGCGGCGACCAACGATTGCCGATCACACGAGTGCCTTCAAAGGTGGGACGAAAGCTGGCGAACCAGTCATCCAGGAGGTCATTCAAAACTGGGTAGAGCTTTTCTTCTGGTGGGTCCCACGGCTTCAGCAGGTAGTAATCAATTTGGGTGCTGTTGATGGCGCGAATCGCTGCATCGGTATCGGCATAAGCCGTCAGCAGTGCCCGTTTTGCATTGGGAAAAATCTCTAGTGCCTGTTCCAGAAATTCAACCCCGTTCATTTGGGGCATTCGCTGATCCACAAGAAAGAGGGCAACAGGTTCGTTACGGAGCTTGAGCTTTTGGGTGGCATCGATCGCCGCTGCCCCGGAATCAGCCCGCATAATCCGAAAGCGATCGCCATACTGCTGCCGCAAATCACGGGCAACGGCTTGCAAAACTTCTGGATCATCATCAACAGTCAAAATGACGGGTTTAGCCACGGATATTACCTGCAAATGGTTTGTGTTCAAGCGTTTCTAAACAAGAGATTGAGCGCACGGCGAACATAGGTTGTCCAAGAGTCAGAGGTTGGTTGAAAAATTAAAGCATAGAGCATGATTCCACTCATGGTATCGAAAACCAAATCGGAGTCTAGATCGGTTGAAATTTCGTTTCTTGCCTTTGCTCGTTCTATGACAATTGCGAAGGTTTTTCGTCGAGGTTGCAGGTATTTTGTCCAGTAGATTTGAGCAAACTGAGCATTACTGGATGCGCTGCTGATAATCATAGCAATGGTCTGTCGTCCAAGTGGATTATTAGAGATTATGAGCCAACGCCCTCACTACATGGACAAAAACAGTACTCAAACGCTGCGTGAAGGTTTAGCAGAGTACTACGCTCTGAATCCCCATGTGACTCCTCCTGAAACACAACCACCGGAATTCGCCAAAATCCTATCAGCTCACGATGTTGGTCACATCATCTACGGCTGCGACACAGGAATGTACGACGAACTGAAAATTCTGCCGCTCTTTTGGTGGACAAGCGAGTGTACATTTCAAACTTATTTGAGCATGAAAAATTCACCCGCTGTCGATGTGATGTATGCCGACATGATCAAAGAAAAAGGTGTACTTTGGCTTTATGGAGCAGTTCTTAGAGTCCTTCCTCCGCTGATTCCAGAATTAATTCCAATTTGGTTCAAAACTCGCAATCGCCAGAAATTGGTTCCCTTTCTAGCATTTGAGCCGTTGCTCGATCGTTCCTTACTCAACATTCGCCAAGAGTTTGACTTGTTGCAGTTTATCAAATAAGGCTACGTTGGTTTCAAGGTCGCCAAAGGGAGGCGGACTGAGAAGCAAGTTTCACCTGGCTGAGACTCCAGGGCGATCGTACCTTGATGACGATTTTCCACAATCCTCCGGACAATATCCAAGCCTAGTCCAGTGCCTTTACCTACAGGTTTGGTGGTAAAGAAGGTCTCAAAGATGCGCGATTGGATTTCGGGTGGAATGCCCGTGCCAGAATCTGTAATTTCGACGCAAACCGAGTTGCCATCTCGCGCTGTGGTAATTTTGAGGCAACCGTTGCCAGCCATCGCCTCGATCGCGTTCTCGATTAAGTGCGTCCACACCTGATTGAGTTCACTACCGTAAGCGTTAACTTGAGGCAGAGATCGGTCATAGCAACGGCGCACTTCAATGCCGGGTTTGAGCCGATGCGAAAAAATTTGCAGCGTATCTTCAATCCCCTGATGCACATCCACCAACTGCTGTACTCCTTGATCAAGATAAGAGTAAGCCTTCATGGATTGCACCAATGCAGCAATGCGTTCAGCCCCGCGCAGCCCACTTTTGATCATCGACATGACATCAAACGAGAGTGCCAGCCAGTGCACTCCCATATCCTTTAGCTCGGTGGGATCATCCCGCCAACGATCGGTGAGCATGTTTAACGTCTCTACTGTCACGCCGCCCAGTGACAGCGGGGCAGCCAGATTCCAGGCATTGCTAACGCCATAGGCTTCTAGCCACTCAAGCAGTTCCTCCTCGCGATCGCTTAACAGTGTCAGGTCGAGGCGATCGTGCAGAATTGTCTCGTAACCCTCATCGCGGGCTTGCAGCCATTGCTGTGTATGCGCTGCCTCGATTTGGCGCTGCCCATAGACGAGGTTCATCCGCTGTAGCTCTGCCAGGGCTGGAACCACATCTCTCAAGGCATGGACAACGGCAGCGGCTGGATTATTCAATTCATGAGCTAACCCAGCTGCAAGCGTTCCCAGGGCTGCCATCTTCTCTCGACCCCGCACAAACGATTCGACTCCACGCAGTCGCCGTGCCATCAGTTGAAACACAGCCCGCTCAAAAGCCCGACACTCATGCAGCAGGGTGAGAAAGTCATCGCCCGCAATTTCATACGTTACGCAAGCCGTCAGTGCGTGCAGGGTAACAAGCATGGGTTCATCGGTCAGGACTGGCGTTTCACCAAAGACTGCTGGTGCTTTGTGTTGCCCGATCGGAATGTCTAAGCCATCGCTGATCCGCGTAATCCCGATCTGACCCGCGACTAAAACAAACACTCCTCGCGCTGGGGCACCTTCCTGCACCAAGGTTTCTCCGGCAGCAAGCTCAACTTTCTGAGCGCGATCGCACACCCAATGCAGTCGTTCTAAGGGCAAGTGTTGAAATAAGGCAAGCTTGGAGAGATCTTCGATACACAGCATCCACTCATCCTTACAGATTGATTCTTCAGCACAAACAGCGGAGCGCCTTCTAGCCCATACCGCTGGTTACTCCCAATGCTGCATTTTTAGCACAATGGGATCAAACCCAGGATTGAATTTGGTCTTTTCGTCAAAATACGCGTCCTTGAGATGAACCTGAAACAAATCGGCACCGCGCAAATCAGCACCACGCAGATCGGCTTTGTAAAAACTGGTGTGCATTAGATCAGCGCCGCAAAGGATGACTTCCCGCAAATCGGCTTCTCTCAAATCCGCACTGGAAAGATTGACCTCCGTTAAATCAGCGCCCCGCAGGTTGGTGCCGTGCAGTTTGGCTTCCCGAATGTCTGCTTTGCGTAATTGAGCACCTTCCAGATTAGCCTGACTGAGGTCAGCTTTTTGTAAGCCCGCCTGACTCAAGTCCGCCTCGCTTAAATCAGCACCTGTCAGATCAGCGTTCAGCAATTTGGTATCACGAAGGGTAGCGCCCTGGAGCAGTATGCCCTTCAATGTCGCGTCTTTTAAGTCGATCGCGCTCAAGTTTACGCTTCTAAAGTCTCGTTCTCCGGCGGCATAGCGATCGAGTAAGGCAGTCACAGTGATGGTGCTAGACATAAAGTTCCTCCTGTAATGGTCACACCAACCAATCTCATCGTAGATGATACAGCGGTTTGCAGCTACATGAGGTACGCCTCTGAGTCTGAGAGCTTTAGCTGTAGCCTCTTTCACTCCTGACTCCTAACTCCTGAATTCTGCTGTATCCTGAATTCTGCTGTAAATGACGATTAGCTGACTGAAATGGAGTAACCAAACCGCAGCTTGAGAAAGCAAATAACCCTTTTGCTTGCAGAAAACACCAAAATGAGTACGCGATCTACTGAAATGAGAAAGCAAACCGCAGCTTGAGAAAGCAGAACCCCCTTTTGCTTGCGGAAAACACCAAAATGCGTACGCGATCTACTGAAATGAGAAAGCAAATGCTTGAAACGATTAAGCAAATGACCTTTTTGCTTACGGAAACTACTGAAATGAGAAAGCAAACAAGCAAAACGAGAAAGCAAACAGCCATTTCGCTGATTGAATGAGTCGTGAAAGGCAAGCGACGCTCTTATCCATCTAACGGACTTCTCACGCCTCGTCCACCCCGATTCAAGACGTGTGTGTAAATCATCGTCGTTTTTACGTCTTTGTGCCCCAACAACTCTTGCACGGTGCGGATGTCGTAGCCATCTTCTAGCAAATGGGTCGCAAAACTGTGGCGGAAGGTGTGACAGCTAACCCGCTTGGCAATGTGTGTAGCCTGAACAGTTGCTTTCAGCGATCGCTGTACACTACTCTCATGCAGGTGATGCCGACGCACAACGCCACTCTGCGGATCGCGCGATCGCCCAAACGAAGGAAACACAAACTGCCAAATCCAGTCGCGAGCCGCGTTGGAATACTTACGCTCTAACGCAAATGGCAAAGACACTGCTCCATATCCCTGGTCTAAATCCCGACGATGCAGTTGCCTAACCTGCTGAAGCTGTACCTGTAACGGTTCAATCAAACTCGTAGGAAGCATCGTTACTCGACTTTCATGACCCTTAGCATCACGCACTACAATTTGACGTTGGGCAAAATCTACATCTTTAACGCGCAAATGTAACCCTTCAGTCAGCCGTAGACCACTACCATATAACACCTTTAGCACGAGTCCATGTACCCCTGACACTCGTTGCAAAACCACTTGCACGTCCTCTCTACTTAGTACAGTCGGCAAGTAGCGTGAACGTTTCGCCCGCACTGCATCTAATGGACCATCCCATTCTTGCTGCAACACATAGCGGTATAGAAACAGCAACGCACTCAAGGCTTGATTTTGAGTAGAAGCAGAAACCTGTCCATCCACAGCGAGAGCGGTAAGAAACGCCTCAACCTCTGCATGACCCATCTCCTTTGGGTGACGCTTGTTATGAAACAGAATATACCGACGAATCCACCCGACATAACTCTGCTCAGTGCGGTAGGAATAATGTTTCACGCGGATTGCATCTCGAACCTGATCTAACAGCTTTTTGGGGCGACTTTCCATTGTCCGTTGTAGACGCTTAAGAACATATGTACTTAGTATCGCCTTTGACACGTATTTTTGTTGGTAAAGAATTTGTGAAGCTAGCTGCATAACCTTCTTCTCAAGGATTACTATGTAAACCGAGAGCTGCATAACACCCTAATTCTGGTAAGTATGCAGATTTGGATCTGGATAAGATCCAATTTCGGGTAGTGATGCAGCTCTGAAGCCGTATAAAATCCCATTTTTGGGAGTTATACAGATAAACTTCAGCCTATCTCCCCCATACAGGGTGTTATCTTGATTCAAATCTGCCTAATCACCCAAAATAGGGTGGATACCTAGATTAGAGAGGCTAGGATCAGTCTAAATAAGAGTTAGCCTGCTGAGTAGTATATGGGTAAGCCCTTCAGGGCTACCTGTAAGGAACGAATATTTTTGAGTAATCTATCAGTCATGGGGAATTTGTATACGTGTAGCCAAGAAGCATGGTTATCAGAGCCTACAGTCATTGATAATACATGGGCAAACTATGGCGAAAAAATGGTTGCTTTTGGCTAGAAAGGTCAACTCTTCCACGCGCACAAGCAGCCAGACAATTTTTGCGAGAGAACTTGGCTAAAATTCCCTCAGAGTACAGGAGCCATTTTATTCAGGCACTGCGAACCAGATGGGATAGTGCATTTCTTGAATTTATATTAGCTAGAACTATTCAGGAGCTAGGTGGAGAGTTTGCTCTAGAGCAAGAAAACTCAAGTGGCAGTTGTCCAGATTTTCTCGTAAATTTTAGTGAGCATCAATTAGTTATTGAAGTTGTATCTCCGAGCTTTGATGGTGAAGGAGATGACGAACGAATCAAGGATGCTCCACTTCTTGAATTTATAAATAAACATGCTCCACGGGATTGGAGCATTGATATCATTCAACTACCCAAAGTTGGACCTCAAGATTCCAAAAAAGAATTTAAGAGAGCATTTCGGCAAGCGTGTAATAGTTTGCCTGCTGAACCTGAAAAGAAATGGTATTACGTAAATCTGCCGATTCAGTACGGTCAATTACATCTAGGATTTTTTCCTGAAAAATTGGGGAATGAAGCAATTGTCTACAGCAGAATGTATCCTTTCGGAGATGCGAAGGACGGGATACGACAAGCCGTTAAACGAAAACGAAAACAGGTAAGAGCAGAAGCCTTGCCTGTACTACTAGCCATACATGGTTCAGGTTACGGAGTGACGTTTGAAGACTTCGACCGTGCATTATTCGGTGAAGTATTCACAATTGCTGGGGGTGATAGCGTTGAGAAGATTCAGTTTAAGCCAAGCGGTCTTTTTTTAGAATCTGGCAAGGAGGGGAAAAGTCCAACTTATGCCGGAGTGCTTGCTTTTAAGAGAATAGATATTATACGCAAAAGTGATCCTGTTATCTATCATCACCCAAGATTTACTGGGGAGTTGCCTATGCAGTTAATGAACTTTGAACAAAGAGAATTTCAGAGTTCAAACAAAATAAAAATTCAACCTGCAAAGTGTCAAAATATACTTGCAGAGCTTGATTTCATGCCCAATCACTTATAGCTCCGCAGGCTAACACGTTACGGCAGCGGACGGACGAAAGCCGCTGGTGCTGAGTTCAAGATTATCTGCCGCCGCTGCGTTTTGCCGTTATGCCGCAAATCAGTATTGCTGTAGTTTCTCATCCAAATCCTATGACAAAGC
>NZ_JCACKI010000074.1:0-11483 GCF_059505325.1 Tildeniella sp. | reverse complement strand
ATTCCTCCACATCACCCAACACCTCCGCACCCTCATCCCCTCCCTCAAATCCCCCTCCGCACCCCCTGCCTCCTCCGCTCCCCTTCCCCCACACCCCACACCCCACACCCCACACCCCATCCCCCCATCCCTCTCCACCTACGACGCATCCACCTGGGTCGGTCGCCACCCCCTCATCGCCACCCTCACCCAAAAACTCCGCACCCCCCTCCGCATCCTCGCCATCATCGGCATCACAGGCATCGGCAAAACCGCCCTCGCCGAACGCTTAGTGGTTGATCACCTCTCCCCTGCTCCCCCCTCTCCCTCCGCCCCCCCTGCCCCCTCCTCATCCCCCACTCCCCACTCCCCACTCCCCACTCCCCATTTCACCCGCCTTAACTTCGACGATCGCGCCCTCCCCCACGACTTCATCACCGCCGCCACGACCCTGCTGCCCAAACTCGGACACTCCACCACTCCCGACGACCAGAAAGATCCCCAGCGGTTGCTGGCGCGTCTGCTGCAAATTTTGCGCACCACGCCCTACCTGGTGCAGATCGACTCCCTCGAAATGCTGCTGGAAGGCGACGACGAACAAGGCTGGACGACCTTTAAGGACGAGCTATGGCTGTCTTTCTTCCAGCAACTGCTGGCAGGAGACGACTGCCAGAGTCAGTTCATCCTCACCTCCCAGGCATTACCCGAAGCGCTGGAGATTGCCGCCGATCGCTATCCCCGTTGCTGGCACCGTCAGGAGTTGGACGGACTCAGCGAGACCGAACAGCTAGAGATCTTTCAGAAAAATGGGCTGGAGCCAGATGCGATCGCGATCGACTACCTGAAACGGCTCGGCAAACTGTACGCCGGACATCCCCTCGTCCTCCAGGTGATTGCCAAAGACATTCTCGATCGCCCCTTTCACGGCAATGTTCTCCAATACTGGCAGCGCTACCAGGCAGAATTTGATGCCCTGGAGCGCGATCGACCCCACCGACGCAATGCCCCGCGCGCCCTGCAACTCCGCGTCATGCAGCGAGTCGAGCAATCCTTGCAGCGCTTACCTGTGGATGCCCGCAACCTGCTCTGCCGCAGCGCCGTCTATCGTCGTCCGGTGCCCGAAACCTTCTGGCTGGCAATGCTGGCAGACCTGCCCGAAGACCGTCAGTGGAATGCCCTGGAGGTGCTGAAGTCTCACAACCTGGCAGAGGAAGAATTGGACGTAGGCACCAACCATGCCGTGCCCCTCCTGCGCCAACACAACCTGATCCGGCGCGTGGCAGGCGATCGCATGCAAGCTGCCCCTACCGCCTGGAACGATGCCCACCGCACCGCCGCTCACCTCTGGCAGACCGCCTACGAACCTGCCCTCGATGCCCCGAATCTGGAAACCCTACGCGGCTCCCTGGAGGCATTCCACCACTTCTGCGAACTAGAGGACTGGACAGCCGCTAGCAACATCATTCACAAGCAGGAATTTCGCGTTCAACTACTCACCTGGAACTGCTACCAGGAAATGATTGCCCTTGCCAGTCGGCTTTTAGGTAAAGCCGCGCCGCGCACAGAACTTATTTGCTTAAGAATGCTAGGCAATGCTGCTAAAAATCTGAGCAACTATGCTCAAGCAATTGAATATCACCAGCGAAGTGCAACAATCGCACGAGAAATTGGCGATTGCTACGGAGAAATGGCTGCACTGGGCACTCTGGGAAATGCTTACCGCTCTTTGGGCAACTACCCGCAGGCGATCGAGTCCCATCAGCAACAGTTGACCATTGCCCGCGAAATTGGCGATCGCCACGGAGAAATGGCTGCACTGGGCAATCTGGGACTTACTTACGATTCTCTAGGCAACTACCCACAGGCGATCGAGTCCCATCAGCAACAGTTGACCATTGCCCGCGAAATTGGCGATCGTCACGGCGAAGGCGCTGCACTGGGCAATCTGGGCAATGCTTATCAATCCCTGGGCAACTACCCGCAAGCGATCGAGTCTCATCAGCAAGCTTTAGTTATTAGCCGAGAAATTGGCGATCGCTTAGGGGAAGCGCAGGACTTAGGCAGTCTGGGTATTGCTTATGATGCTCTGGGCAACTATCCGCAAGCGATCGAGTACCAGCAGCAAAGTTTAATTATTAGACGCGAGATTGGCAATCGGCAGGGCGAAGGTAGTGCACTGGTTTATTGGGGCGCAACGTTGCTCAAGCTTGAGCAGTATACAGACGCTCAACCCCACTTACAAGCATCCCTGGAGATTTTCAAAGCGCTGGGCGACAGAGCAAATGAAGCGGAAGCCTGCTTGAGGTTTGCAGAACTCCATCACAAAACAGGTCAGCCCGATCGGGCGCGCGAGTATTGCGATGCAGCGTTGGCACTTGCGATCGAGTTAGGCATTCCTCTGGTCAAAGATTGTGAGGCATTGAAGGTGGAAATTGAGCACGAGGGGCTTAGATCCCCGACTTCTGATTAAAACGAAGCAATCAAGCCTGCCCGTTGTAGAAGTCGGGGATTTTTCCGTCAGTTCTAGAAGGTAAAAATTGAGCATCATGAAAGCAGCACCCATCAAGGAGAACCGTGAGCCATGAGCCTTTCACAAGCACACTACATCGTCGATGCCGACGGCAACAAAACGGCAGTCGTTCTCTCGATTGAACAGTACGAGCAATTACTCGAAGATTTGCACGATCTAACCGTCGTTGCTGCACGTCGAGATGAAACGCCGATTAGCCTGAAAACAATGAAACATCGCCTTAGTTAAAAACGGAGAGTCGAGGCAAAAGGATAGAGCATTGTCAAAAAAGAAATTTCGCAAATCAGTTGACAGCATTCGATGGCAAATTGAAAATCACCACCAGAAAATTGCCAGTGAGGCAGAAAAGCCAGTTCCCGATGAAAATCTCATCAAATACTGGCGTAAAGAAATTGCAGGTTTAGAGAAAAGTCTAGCGAGAGCAGAAAAACGATTGAGGCGAGGCACATGATTTCTAAAATCGAACAATCCATAAACGTCAACCCAACCCTTTCTACATTGCTGAATGAACTTGGTGAAGAATGTGAAAAGGTATTGTTTTTGCTCACTCAGCTCAAGCTTTCCAGCCTAACGGATGATCAAAAAGGAGACATTCTCGCTGAACTCACAGGTGCAGTGACTCATTTGCACGTCCACACCGAAGACCTACCAGCACTCATTGAAGATGAGATTTTAGCCCTACCAGATGAGTGACCTTTAGTGTATGAACACCTTAAAATCAGACCTTGCTTTGTTGAGTGAGGAGCGGTTCATTCGTTTGGCTAGAATCAGTAGCAAGTGCGCGACTGGTGACCTCAAGGATACGTTTGGCTGACTGTTCTTTGCGCTCACTGTAGCGATCGGTCAGGTAATCTACTTGTTCACGCAGTAGCAGAGTGAACTTGTAAAGTTCTTCCATCACGTCAACCACGCGATCGCGGTAGGGCGAATCCTTCATCGTACCGTCCTGATTGAACTCTTGATATGCCTTTGCTACAGACGATTGATTGGGAATGGTGAACATCCGCATCCACCGCCCCAAAAGTCGCAACGTGTTAACTGCATTGAACGATTGAGAACCACCGCTTACTTGCATTACGGCTAAGGTTCTGCCTTGTGTGGGGCGCACTGCTCCAATACTCAACGGAATCCAATCAATCTGATTTTTCATAATGCCGGAGATTTGCCCGTGCAGTTCTGGGCTACACCAAACTTGCCCTTCCGACCACAGGCTCAAGTCTCGCAACTCCTGCACTTTAGGATGGGTATCAGACACACTGCCGTAGATGGGCAACTCACGTGGGTCAAAAAACTTCACCTCTGCCCCAAATTCCAGCATGATGCGGGCGGCTTCCTCTGCCACCAGACGACTGTAGGAGCGATCGCGCAACGAACCATACAAAAACAAAACGCGAGGGGGATGATCAAACGTTTTCACGTGATGATGCTCCTGCTAACGCTCGTAGAAAAGTCGTCTGTGCCTCTCGCAATTCGAGATCGGGGTTTGCGATCGCAATGGTTTGCATTGCCTCGTCGTAAGATAAACCAGATTGAATCAAGTACGCCGCGAGCATCGTCCCTGTTCGCCGTTTGCCGTTCGTGCAATGAATAGCAACCCCATTACCCAGATAATTTTGTTGGTCAATAAAAGTTTGTACATCCTGAATTTGTTCCTGACTGGGTGCGGTGCCGCCTTTAGTGGGTAGCCACAGGCAAGGAATGTCAGCCTGTTCATACACATCCAGGTTAGATGGATCGTCCAGTACAGATACGATCGCGCCAATGCCACTTGCTTGCAACGCTGGAAGCTCGTCTGCTGTGGGTTTGCGAATGCCTGCCAGTTTACCGGGAAGTACCCACCAAACATTCTCTGCAATGGGTTGAATCACTTGCTGTTCCATTGGTTTCAACCTTCCATCAAAACTAGAGGGATTGTGCCGCCTTCTCCGGAAAATAGCGTTTCTCCAACCAGAACGCCACATTCACCAGACCAATGAGCACGGGCACTTCCACAAGCGGTCCTACTACAGCCGCAAATGCCGCACCCGAATTAATGCCAAAGACTGAAATGGCAACCGCGATCGCCAGTTCAAAATTGTTGCCAGCAGCGGTAAACGCGACGCTTGCAGCCTGGGCATAATTTGCCTTAATGCGCCACGCCATGTAAAAGCTGGTCAAAAACATCAGCACGAAGTAAATGATCATCGGGATAGCAATTCGCACCACATCCAGCGGAATTTGCACAATCAAATTTCCTTTGAGGCTGAACATGACGACGATCGTAAACAGCAAGGCAATCAGGGTGATGGGACTAATTCTGGGTACAAACTCCTCGTGATACCAGGTTCTCCCTTTCGCCTTCACCAAAAAGAACCGGGTGAAATAGCCAGCCAGAAAAGGAATACCAAGATAAATGAACACGCTTTTGGCAATTTCGGCAATGCTCACATTCACTGTACTGCCCTGTAAGCCAAACAGCGGCGGCAAGATAGTGATAAAAAACCAGGCAAAGGGGCTGTAGAAGATGACTTGAAAAATGCTGTTGAAGGCAACTAAACCAGCCGTGTATTCTGTATTGCCTCGCGCCAGGTCACTCCATACGACAACCATTGCAATGCAACGGGCTAACCCAATGAGAATGAGTCCCACCATGTATTCCGGGTAGCCACGCAGGAAGGTGATTGCTAACAGAAACATCAGGATCGGACCGATCGCCCAGTTCTGAAGCAAAGATAAGCCTAAGATCTTGCCGTTACGAAACACATCGCCTAACTCTTCGTAGCGCACCTTTGCTAACGGTGGATACATCATCAAAATCAAGCCGATCGCAATGGGAATATTTGTCGTTCCCACCTGAAACTGATTAATCAACGCATCAACAGATGGAACGAAGTAGCCGATCGCAACTCCGATCGCCATTGCCAGAAAGATCCACAGAGTCAGGAAGCGATCGAGGAATGATAGTTGTTTTGCAAGGGGTTGCGGTTGAGAAGCTGCCTGCCTCATAGATGCCTCAATAGAATAATTCGTGGCTGTGTGATGACGATGGTGAAAACCGATCAGGTAATATCGATCGGCTCAACCCGCAGGCTGATCGGCAGATGTTGAAGTTAGTGTGGCTATCAGCTTCACCACGCGCTCTTTCACCTCATCGCGCACTCTAGGAAAGCTTTCTGGTTGCTCTGCCGGATCGTCTAATTGCCAATCTTCAAAGACCTCTCGCAACACCCATTCGGTTGGCAAGTTCACACCACAACCGCACAGCGAAATCACGATGTCAAAATCGTCTGGTTTGAAGTCGCTCAATGGCTTTGAAACCTGGTTTGTGATATCGATGCCAACTGCGTTCATGGCGGCGATCGCCCCTGGATTGATTTGACTGGCTTCCAGCCCAGAGCTAGTCACATTGATGGCTCCTGCACCAAATGTTTTGGCAAACCCCTCTGCCATTTGCGATCGGGCAGAGTTCTTCTTGCAAACGAACATGACGCGCTTCATCAAAACGGACTCCTGCTATGACTACTTCAGCCAACATTGAATCAAGAAAAATTGATGTATTTGCCAAAACGAACCGCAATGTGATGAAAAGATAGCTTTTGTTATCTAAGCCAGCGCTACTTCAACTTGGTTTAGACGAACCTGGTTCAATAGCCATTTTGCGATCATGCCCTGAGCTAAGAGCTTGCTAAAAAATAACTGCACACTTTTTGATCAGCTATCAGCTTTTCGCTGACGGCTACAGACCATGCTGTTTCTGTACAACTCCTAAGGCATTCTCAAAATCAACATGACAGGCGATGGACAGTTCGCACGATCGCAACCTGAACGCCGCGATCGCCAGTTGCATTTCGGAGTGCTTTAAACACTACACTTCCATCATTTCAAATAAAATTGATTTGTCAAGTGATTTTTCGTGTTGATTAGTCAAGTAAGGCTAGGAAATGGTGATCAGCGATCGTCCTTACAAGGGCGTGCAGGCAGCATGGGGCTGAAGCGACGGAACTCTGCCAGATATTGTTCTAAGGCAACAAATTGAGCGAGATCAAGGCTGTAATAAATCCAACGTCCTTCTTGCCGACCTCTAATCAATCCCGCTTCTTTCAGGTTCTTGAGGTGAAACGACAGCTTTGATTGGGTTACGCCTAGAATCTCGCACAAATCACAGACGCACAGCTCCTTTTCACGCAGCAGCTCGATCGTTTTGATTCTGAGTGGCTCGGAGAGGGCATGAAAGCCTAAAACAATTTTTTCTGATGCAGTAGTGGCGATCGAAGTCATCAACTTTATTGAAGCGATGCCTCATTGTAGCTAAAAGTGGTTGGCTGCAATGCGACTACGGACAAAGCCAAGAGCATCAGGTCGAACGGGAAATTCGCTCAATCATTAGGGTTGAGAACTCGAAACATCGAGCGTTTTGCTTTAACGGTCAAATCTAGGCGAAAGAGAAAGCGGTCTTCTGGAACGCAGGCGATTGCCACTTTTGAAGCCACTTTTGAAGTCAGTTAGAAAAAATCCCAGCAAAAGGGGGAAGTCGCTGCCCAGGCGCTGTCGAGATTTGCTAGCAAGCTCCGATCGCCCTCTACCTCAAGTTCTCCAGTCCACAGCAAATCACGCGATCGTCGAAAGCCGCAAAATAACTCAGTTAAATGCTCGATCGACGTTGTGATAACGGTTGAGGCAGGCTGAGACGCTGGATGCATTTTCCCATCTGCAAAGTCAGCGGTAATAGTGCGATCGTCCAGGATGGGATCGGTAAGCTGAAAGGTCAGTTTGAATGACGAGTGAGCAGCGATCGGGCGTAAGCGAAATGCCGCTTCCAGATCAACCAAGCGCCACATAAAACCAGCATTGATTGTGCCAAAACGATGCGTCCAGCCAAACTCAGACGGCACTGATAGTAAGGTAGGGTCACGTCGCTGTTCGCGCAGCAGATGGGGAAACGGATCGTCCGCGTACGTGTTCCAGACGATCGTGGAAACCTGGTCACGCAACGATGCTAAAAAGCCCAAAATGCCTCGATAGGCGGCAGGCGTAGTGGCAACCCATTCCTGCACGATCGCCGCAAGTATGTTCTGCGGTGGTTCCAGTCGAGCAAACTGCACCACGACATAACCCAACGGCTCTCCTGCTTCGGCATAACAGTAAATTTCTCGTCCGGTGACAGGCTTTACACGAGACTGCCACTGCCAATCCCACCGTTTTAACCAACCGTTGTGCTGCAACGCCTGCCTCTGGTAAATTGCTTGCAGCATTGGCTCGTGCTGAAACGGATCATAGGGGACGATGTGCGATCGCTCTGTGTAACCCGGCAAATGGCGTGCAGCAACGCGATACTGGTGCGATCGCCCCACCCATGCCCAACCCAACTTGCGATAAAAGCCATGCTGAAAGGGATAGAGCATCATCAAAGGAAGCTGTTGTGCCTGTCCCGTTTCAAGTGCATGTTCCACCAGCAACTGTGCCAGCCTTTTCCCCCGAAAGTGAGGCGCAACTGCTACGGCTGAAATGCCCATTGCAGGCAGCACCTGCCCTTCAAAGCAAATGCCCAGACGTAGCTGAGCGTAGCTGCCCACTGCAAGCCCCGTCATTCCTTGTTCGGCAATAAAAAGTGAGCGATCGGGCAAATCCAACCCCTGCCCATACCATTCCCGCTCAATTTCGGCATTGGTACTTAACGGTGCAAAGGACAGGCGATCGAGGTTCACAATCTGCGCTAAGTCGCCAGCCTCAGCAGGACGAAGGGTAATTCCGGGTAGTTGGGTCATACTCAGCACTCAGTGAACTGGGGCACTGCTTAAGAAAGTTTGTCGCGCGCACTTCAGAAAGATACACTCAAAATACACTCGACTGATTGTTGAGAGCACCACATCACAGCGTTAGAAATCTTTCAGTTTCCACTCATGTCGGCTCAAATCACGTTACAAGTCAACGGTGAACTTCGCACCTGTGACTCCAAAACTTCTCTACCCATTTTTTTAACGCAGCTTGGCTTAAATCCCCGTCTCGTCGCGGTGGAATACAACGGCGAAATTTTGCACCGTCAGTTCTGGGAGCAAACCGAAATGCAGACGGACGATCGCCTGGAGATTGTCACGATTGTAGGTGGTGGCTAGAAGAAGGCAGAAGGCTGATAGCTGATAGCTGATAGCTGACCGCTGATAGCTGATAGCTGACCGCTGATAGCTGACCGCTGATAGCTGAAACCCAGTTTTGCTGCTGCCGACGTAAGCTAGAACTAGCGGCTATCAATGAGGTTCTGATGGAAGTTGGTGTTCCCAAAGAGACGAAGGATCAGGAATATCGAGTGGGGTTGAGTCCTAATAGTGTGCGGAGCCTGACCGATCGGGGGCACACCGTCTTTGTCGAAACGGGTGCGGGCGAAGGCTCTGGCTTTACTGACGATGAGTATCTCCAATCGGGTGCAAAGCTGGCATTACAGGCGGCAGAAGCCTGGGATCGCGCTCTGGTTGTGAAGGTGAAAGAACCCCTACCAGCCGAGTATTCGTATCTCCAAAAAGAACAAACGCTGTTGACCTATCTCCATCTGGCAGCCGATCGCACCCTCACTCAAGCACTGTTGGATTCTGGCACTACGGCGATCGCCTACGAAACGGTTGAACTGCCTGACAAGCGCCTGCCGCTTCTGGCTCCGATGAGCATCATTGCCGGACGATTGGCGGTGCAATTTGGTGCACGCTTTCTAGAGCGGCAGCAAGGCGGTCGTGGGGTGCTTCTCAGCGGTGTTCCTGGCGTGAAGCCTGGTCAAGTCGTGATTTTGGGTGGTGGCGTTGTGGGTACTGAAGCTGCCCGCATTGCCGTTGGTATGGGTGCCCAGGTGCAAATTTTAGATGTGAATGTCGATCGCCTTTCCTATCTGGAAACCCTGTTTGGCTCCAGAGTCGAGTTACTCTACAGCAGTGCCAGCCAGATCGAGGCTGTTGTGCCCAAAGCCGATTTGCTGATTGGTGCCGTGTTGGTACTGGCAAAAAAAGCGCCTGTACTCGTTTCGCGTCAGGTCGTGCAGCAAATGCGCCCCGGCTCCGTCATTGTCGATGTAGCAGTTGATCAGGGTGGATGTATCGAAACCGTGCGATCGACCTCGCATTCTCACCCGACCTATGTTGAAGCAGGCGTGGTGCATTATGGGGTACCCAATATGCCTGGAGCGGTACCGTGGACATCGACACAGGCACTCAATCACTCCACGCTACCTTACGTGCTGCAATTGGCAAATGAGGGAGTGGGAGCGCTCGATCGCAACCCTGCACTTGCTCATGGGCTAAACGTTCACCAGCATCAGCTAGTGCATCCAGCCGTACAAGAGGTTTTTCCAGATCTGATTTCTCTTAGTCGGTGTTGAGCTATCAGCTACAAACTCAAGGCTGACCGCTGATTAAATCTCAGTCCGCAAAGCAGTTAGCGTCCATTTCTTGTAGCGCTGACGGTTGAGGCAACCCCGACTGTAGGTCACCTCTTGCCCGCTGCCCGCAGTGAACTGTACGCACCATTCGCGCTGGCTGTGCTGCCAGTAGCCGACGGCTGTCCCAGCCATCAATACGCCCAAGCCAGTCGCAAGGAGAATGAGCTTCTTTTTTACGGTTGATGGTTTCATTGCCACAGAGTACCCAACTTGAGCGACGGCTTTCACCTAATCTAAGCTAAAAATTGATTAGTTCATCAATCAAATCCTAGAGAATGGTATGACTCAAGCTTCTAGCTTTCCCTGGTATTTCACGATCGACGATCGCCCCGTCAAAGTCATCGCTACTCCGAGCGGTGGCATGGATGTGCTGATTGCCAATCCAGCAACCGGAAAACTCGAACGCGATATGGAGTACCTCGCCTACTGCTTTGAACCAGGCAAGAATGTACAACGCCTTTCAGAAGCAGAGTTCAACGCTCGTGTCGCATCATTGCGCGATCGCAAAACCGATGTTTGAATAGTGCCCTTGTGTGATCAACCTGTCTCTGGTGCGATCACTCGGTGCCTTGCCAACGAACCATGTAATCAGCGATAGAATCTGAATAGCTCACCACCAGCAAACTTTCCTGCCCCTTGTCTTACCCCTCTGCTTATTTGCTCATCGCTCACGGGAGCCGCGATCCACGTCCTCAAGAGACAATGGCTATACTCGCTGAGCGCTTTGCTCAAAAAATCTCCTACGCTGGCTTAGAGCCTTTAGCCACTGCGAGAGTAGACGGCGCGATCGTCGAAGAACGCGTCGCAACCGAAACTGCCGTCTTAACGCCTCCTCATCAAGGTGCAGCATCTGAGCATGGACAACCGCCAGTCGGCACAGCCTATCTAGAATGTCATTCCCTACCCTTACACCAGCAAATTGAGCAGTTTAATCTCGCGTTACAGGCATCCTTCGGCACCGAAAGCGCTGGCATTGCAAAGCCTTACAGACTTGTGATTCTGCCACTCTTTCTGTTGCCCGGTGTGCATGTCATGGAAGATATTCCACAGGAGATCGCGCTGGCACAACAAGCGCTAGGAGCGTCGATCGAGCTTGACCTCCGTCCCGCGATCGGTTCTCATTCTGGACTACACCGTTTGGTGACAGAATGCATGGCAACGCAGCCCGTCGAAGCGTGGATCTTGCTAGCGCATGGTAGCCGTCGCCTGGATGCCAACCAACCTGTAGAAGAGTTGGCAGAGCGTTTGGGTGCTATATCTGCCTACTGGTCTGTGCCGCCTAGTCTTGAATCCCGCTTGCAAGCACTGTCGCAGCTTGGCATTCGCCATGTCGGGATTCTGCCCTATTTCTTATTTGCTGGCGGCATTACCGATGCGATCGCCCAAACCGTTCAAACCCTCTCCCAGCAATTTCCAGCCCTCAAGCTGCACCTTGCCCCACCCCTCGCCGCAAGTTCAGAATTAACAGATCTGCTTATCGATTTGGCACAGGATGAAGGAAGACAGTAGAAGGCAGAGGAAGCAGGGGAGGCAGAGGGAGCAGGGGAGGCAGAGGGAGCAGGGGAGGCAGAGGGA
>NZ_JCACKI010000073.1:135290-209345 GCF_059505325.1 Tildeniella sp. | reverse complement strand
GCTGACCGCTGACCGCTGACCGCTGACCGCTGACCGCTAACCGCTGACCGCTAACCGCTGACCGCTAACCGCTGACTAAACCAGCAAAGACTAAAAAAGCCCCGCAAGACGCAGGGCTAATCGTTCGTTAGAGTCTTTGAAAATTGGACGTTCAGCTTAACGGAAGTTGCCAGGGTTCAGCCGCCGAGGGCTTGGTACCTTGGATGCACCACTTTGCAGCTTTTCACCAGTACCACCGTCCCGGCGATCGAGAAACGGACGCAGGTTGATGCCGTCTGAACTGCTGGCGGATGGGCTGGTGTTGGACAAACCACCGATCGCGCGTCCGATTTGATCCACAATGCTATTACCGCCGCCACCAACATAGGTATTCACACCCTGAGTTTGCTGCCCACTATCGGCAACGGTCAGGTTTTGAAAGACGCGATCGCGCGTCGATGCAGGATCTTGTCCATTTGGCACGGTCAGCACAATACGGCAACTAGAAACCTTCTCGGTCGTTACACAAACAGTGTTATAGCCGTTCTCTACACTCGTCTTCATTTCCAATAGCCCATCCGGTCGATACGACTCCAGACGACGGCTAATCTCCGTGCAGCGACGATTGGGATCCCAACCGCCACCCATATTGCTGGGCACCGCCCAAGGGTAGGACTGTGAGGGTTGACTTTCGGGGTGATACATCACAGTGTATTGACCGCTTGCCATCTCACACGTGAAACGGGCACCAGAAGCCGTTGTTGTCGTTGAGCCACTGCCAGGACTGGTCGTCGAACCGGGTCGCTGAGGTTCTGTGTTGACAATGACATCACCAGAATCAGGTGCTGTACTTTGGGCAACCTGTAAAGCAGGCAGTGTGCGAGCGAAGGTCGGTGTGGCGATCGCGCCACTACTTCCTAAAAGCAAGGCAACACCCAAAGAGACTCCCAATCCGTTAAAAGACGACGCAGAACGACCCAAACCTCTTCCTATCGGTAACGACATAGCAAAAACCTCAAAAATACTGCGATGACTGAAGCGACGATGACAAAATTGGTCGAACGTTTGCGAGTGACAGCCGAAGACCTCAGGGGCAAAAGAGACGTTTGGCAAAGGAAGTGAACGATCGGGTCTCATACGGTTGCCGCTGAAAAGTTCTCTCCTCACTGGTAGTGACCACTTTAGCTAACTCAAAGTTCCCAAAAACAGAACCGATCCAACGGATAAAGCCAGCGCTTTCACCTTTAGCACACCGGGCTGAAACGTCTGATACCAAGCTCACAGCATCATTCTATCGTTTGCTTTATAACTACATGCACAGATGTAGCCAAGTTTAAATTAGTGGAGCTAATTTCACAAAACTTTATTTTCAAACAGTAGGTATCGTATACTACGCGTTGGTGATTAGCAGGAGCAGAACCGTAAATGTCGGAGGCAATGAAGCCCCTGACGGTGCCCAAGGAATTGCTAGGTCCTCCCGGCGATTTCAATCCAACGCTGCTGATGTTCCTTAGCTCAGTGGTGCTGGCGTTGGTCTCTACTCTGGGTTACTTTTGTTGGCATTGGTATCACTGGTGCAGCTTTCTACTCAATTTTGTAGCGCTGCACATGGTTGGTACTGTGATTCACGATGCCTGTCATAACGTGGCACATCGCAATCGATCTCTCAACGCTGTTCTGGGTCATGCCAGTGCGTTGATGCTCTGTTTTTCGTTTCCGGTCTTTACGCGCGTTCACATGCAGCATCATGCCCATGTGAATGATCCCCACAATGATCCCGACCATGTCGTTTCTACGGCTGGTCCGTTGTGGATTATCAATGCTCGGTTTCTGTATCACGAGTTCTACTTTTTCCAACGCAAGCTATGGCGAAAGTATGAACTGTGGGAGTGGGGTGTTGCCCGTGTGATCCTTGGTGCGATCGTGTACGCGTCATTCCGGTTCAGTTTTACCGATTACGTCTTCAATTACTGGTTTGTTCCACTTGCGCTTGTCGGTTTGGCGCTAGGGTTGTTTTTTGATTATTTACCGCATCGCCCGTTTGATGAACGCGATCGCTGGAAGAATGCAAGAGTGTATCCCAACACGGTTTTGAATTGGCTCATCATGGGGCAGAACTACCATCTGGTGCATCACCTTTGGCCCTCTGTTCCCTGGTATAACTATCAACCTGCTTACTTCGCTACCAAGCCGTTGTTGGACGCTAAAGGGTCTCACCAATCATTGGGTATACTCCAAACGCCAAAAGACTTTTTTGGCTTCCTTTACGATGTGGTGCTGGGCATTCGCTTCCATAAACGGCAGCCAATAGTCCCAAAGTTTTGTAAAGAGACATTGGTTGTACAACCCGTTTGCTCCGACGAGATAGCCGAAGTTGAAGCGGTTAAACCGTTGCTTGCAGGGCAGTCTACGCCGTCCTCAACGTGAAATGTCCGATCGCCACTGCAACCGTTTGGATTTGCGAGTGATTGCGATCGGGCGCTCAAAATCTATCCGGGTAGAGATACTCCCCTCAGTCATTCCTTCAATAATGTATCCATAGCAAGAGCCGTAACTCTTAGTAAATTTGAGGGAAAAACTATGGTCGGAAATCTTTTAACCCTGTTGGCTACAGCCCTTAGCCTGCTTGTTGTCGATCTCGCCGTTCCTGGAGTCGATATTGCTACCTTCCCTGCAGCTCTAATTGCAGCGGTGTCGATCGGGCTAGTTAACGCATTCGTCAAGCCCATCCTGTCTATTTTGTCTTTACCGCTTAACTTCCTCACCCTGGGTCTCTTTTCTCTGGTGGTAAATGGCTTGTGCTTCTGGCTGGCATCTGTGCTGGTACCCGGCTTCAGAGTCGATGGTTTGTTAGCCTTCATTCTTGGTCCTGTAGTTCTGTCCCTGGCAAGCACGTTTTTGAACAAGTACTTTGCAGAGCGCAATGCAGACGTGATTACTGAAGCTAAGCCTGAGGTTTAGGAGTCTTCGTCTGGAGGAACATTCGATGTGACATGTCTCCAGACGATGCGGTGAATACCCATCCAGACAGGTGTTGATCGCTGGGCAGCACGTTGAACGTGGGGTGCTGTCAAACATCTAAATAACGAGTATGGATTTTGAAGTAACGCCGCGAGGGTGTCAACGGACACGTTTGCGGCGTTGCGATCGATCGAGGGACACCAAACTCTACAACGTCGATTTTGATATGAAAGCAGCTTGCGCGATCGTCCAATCGGGTCGCAAGCTCTTCGCGTGACGTAGATAGGGATGGTAAATCTCAAGGTCTGGATTAGGCGTGTTGAAATGAATGAGAAAGCGGATGCAGCGCTCCAGGCTTCCTTCGACGTGCATCTGTTGTACGTCTAGCAGCGGCACATTTGACCAATGCGGACGTTCACGGGCGATCGATGCTGGGAAGGTCGCATCCAAATCGCGCGTGGCAGAAAACGTAGCGCTGACAATTTCGTTCGGATCTAATTGGTTGTAGGCTTCCAGTTCGTCTAGCAGTTCATGCACTGCTTCTCGAATCGCCTCAATGGAATTGTCTGAGACTGTTGTTGCCCCACGCACTGCTCGCACTTTCCAACCCACGCTCAATCCTCCGCGCCTTTCAATGGTATCCAGAACATCGCTGCGCTCCCCTGGCTGTTAGGAAACGTCAGTCTCAATCATGGCTGATCTTAATCATGGCTGCAAATACTCAGCATGGCAGCTAGCATGTGAGTTTCCTTACCAAGACTTTGCGTTTCAGGTGAAGTGCTTTTAAGGGCGATAGAGCCAGAGCGGTAATCCGTTCGTCGCTAATTCAAACTCTAACCACTCAATGCCCGTTGTCAACCCCGGCAACGTCGCAAGTTGTCCCAACTCGCTCGACTCTCTTGAAAAAAGCCGATTGAGCAAGGGCTTGCGTTCTTCTAGCGTGAAGCAACGGGTTTTTTCGGGGTCTAGCCCTGCTAACTCTGCTGCCCAACAGCGTGCGTCTTCTTCGGTACCCAGGCGATCAACCAAACCCAACGCCAACGCTTGCTGCCCTGTAAACACGCGTCCATCGGCGAAGCTTCGCACGGTTTCAACCGCTAGCTTGCGCCCGTCGGCGATCGTTTGCACAAACTGCTGATAGCTCACATCAATCAGCTCTTGCAGGATGGTTTTTTCGGGTTCGGTGATTTCGCGATCGAACGCCAGAATATCCTTATAAGGACCCGACTTCACCACTTTGAACGAAACCCCCACTTTGTCCAGCAGTCGCTCTAGATTATTTCCCCGCAAAATCACCCCAATGCTGCCTGTAATTGTGCCAGGATTCGCCACAATATGCTCGGCACCCATACCGATGTAAACTCCGCCAGACGCTGAGATATTGCCAAAACTTGCCACAATTTTGGTCTTACGCTGCAAGCGCTTCAAGGCTTCGTAAATTTCCTGCGAATCGCCCACCGTACCGCCGGGGCTGTCAATCCGCAATAACAAGGCTGGAAAGCGACGTTCTTCAACCGTTTTGAGTGCTTCCAGGACACGTTTACGCGTTGCACCTGCGATCGCGCCATTGATTTCAATTCGCGCAATTTGTTTCTGAAACCGAGGCTTAAAGGGCCAAATCATAGTGAGTCAGGAGACGATGGGTCAACGTTAATGAACAGAGCAACCAGAGGAAAAGGCGCGATCGTCCTTATGAGCAGACGACAAAACTGCCTCAAGCAATTCCTGCCGGGTTGTTTCCAATGTGCTCAGACTCCAGTGTGCCTCATTACCTCACGATTGAACTGAAGGTCAAGCGATCAACTAACGCAACGCCGATTGATGTTAGGGGTTGACTTGCAGCCATCAAACAGCCTCAAGCTCAGTGTTCAAAACAGCCACGATCGCAACTGACCAAGTAAAATACCAGTGAATTTACAGCGATCGTTCTCTAAGTTACTTAACATAAGTACAAGATTGGCTACAATAGCAAAGGTTGATTGAGTCAACTACGCGTTCATTCGTTGCCTGCAAAGCCACGCCTGTCTCATGAATTCAAAGCTTACTCCAGCACCACAAGGTCTCTTCCCCGGTGGCATGGCTGCTCCACTGCTGCTCATTGCGCCGTTTTTCTTTTGGGGCACTGCTATGGTCGCCATGAAAGGTGTTATCCCCAACACAACGCCACTCTTCATGGCAGGTGTGCGGCTCGTACCTGCCGGGGTACTGGTGTTGGGTGCTGGCATGTTGATGGGCAGACCACAGCCTAAGGGCTGGACAGCATGGTTGTGGATTCTGCTGTTTGCCATTGTGGATGGCGCACTGTTTCAGGGCTTTTTGGCGGAAGGATTGGCGAGAACAGGCGCTGGCTTGGGATCGGTAATGATTGACTCGCAGCCGCTAGCAGTCGCGTTGCTGGCATTGTGGCTATTTGGTGAGCGCATCGGGCTGTGGGGATGGCTGGGGTTGCTGCTCGGGGTCATTGGCATCAGTCTGCTGGGCTTGCCGGAGGATTGGCTTATGGGCGTTTGGCAACAGCGATCGCTGCCCAACGGTCTACAGCTTGGAGCCAATCTCATGCATGATCTGTTTCAAAACGGACAGTGGCTGATGCTGTTAGCAGCTTTATCGATGGCGGTCGGCACGGTGCTGATGCGCTATGTCAGTCGTCACGCCGATCCCATCACCGCTACAGGTTGGCACATGATTTTGGGTGGACTCCCCCTCTTCGCCCTATCGTCAGGGTTTGAAGCTGATCAGTGGACGTATTTGGATTGGTCAAGTTGGTTGGCAATGGGTTATGCAACTGTGTTTGGTAGCGCGATCGCCTATGGGCTGTTCTTCTACTTTGCGTCCAGTGGTAGCCTGACAAGCCTCAGTTCATTGACCTTCCTCACACCCATTTTTGCGCTCTTATTTGGCAACCTGTTCTTGTCCGAACTGCTGAGTCCGTTGCAATGGTTTGGGGTCAGTCTCACATTGGTCAGCATTTACTTTATTAATCAGCGCGATCGTCTGTCAGCCAGATTCAGCCGCGTTTCTACCGCTTCAATGGATGTGGCTGCGTTGTCTGAAACAGAAACCCTCCCCTTGGGAGAATTGGCAACAGTAACGATGCCAGCGGAACCAGAATGAGCGCGACGGTGCGACCCTTACGGCTACTCTTGCTATCGACCTCTGTGGGAGCGCTGGGTTCGGGTTTGGGCGGTGGGGTTGAACTGACGTTGCACAACATTGCCAGGACGTTGAGCCTGCGGCAACATACAGTCAAAATCGTTGCGCCGCTTGGCTCGGTATACGCCGCTGCCCCTCTGGTAGAAATTGAGGGAGCCTTGCAAACGACTGCACAGAGTGCCGGACGGGATGCACCGATCGCCATGCCTGCCGACGCTCTCTTAGCCAACATGTGGACGTATGCCCGTCAAGTGCAGGATCAGTATGATGTGCTCGTGAACTTTGCGTATGATTGGCTACCGTTTTACCTAACGCCCTTTTTCGATCGCCCGATCGCTCACTTAGTCAGTATGGGTTCGCTGACGGACGCGATGGATAAGGTGATTGGGCAGACGATCGCGCAGTTTCCAGAGAGCATTGGAGTCCACAGCCGAGCACAAGCAGACACCTTCACCTTTGGCGCACAATGCCGCGTACTGGGCAACGGGTTTGATTTGTCGCTTTATGAATTTTGCGCGCGACCAGAGCGTAGTCTTGCTTGGGTGGGTCGTCTTGCGCCCGAAAAAGGGTTAGAGGATGCCGTTGCTGCTGCTCAAGCGACTCAACTACCGCTCAAAATTTGGGGCATTATGCAGGATCCGTCCTACTGGCAGCAGATTCAGCAGCGTTACCCTACGGCACCGATGACCTATGAAGGGTTTCTGCCAACGGCTCAACTCCAGACGGCATTGGGCAATTGTCAGGCTCTGATCATGACCCCACGTTGGGTTGAAGCGTTTGGAAACGTGGCGATCGAAGCACTCGCCTGCGGTGTACCCGTCATTGCCTATCGGCGTGGTGGACCTGCGGAAATTGTGCAGCATGGCAAGACAGGTTGGCTCGTAGAACCAGACAATATTGCTGAACTGGTAGAGGCGATCGCTCATTTAGGCGAAATCGATCGTCATACCTGCCGACAACAGGCAGAAGCAGATTATTCTTTAGCCGCGATGGGCGATCGGCTCGAACAGTGGTTTGCAGCCATGCTGTCTCAATCGGGTTGCTGATGCCAGTCAAACCCCTGATCAACCACTTGGTCGCCAGCCAAAGCACCCGTTTTAGCGCTAAAATGGGTGCTGCTATACAGGTTACTGAGTCGCACCATGTGACTAAGATCACCAACAGGGATGATCTTGATCGCATCTGCCAAAAGGCTGAAGCAACATACTTTAGGGGACTCAACTTTAGCCGAGTCATCAACAGGGAACACACGACTGACCGACGGTCTCTTTCGAGCGCTGTCGGTTTTTTATTGACCGAAACGCTATGTGATAAAGATCACATCAAACGCTGATCTAGATCGCATCTGCCAAAAGGCTGAAGCAACATACTTTAGGGGACTCAACTTTAGCCGAGTCATCAACAGGGAACACACGACTGACCGACGGTCTCTTTCGAGCGCTGTCGGTTTTTTGTTGAGAATTTTTTATGGACAGAACAAGGCACGGTTAGCGCTTCTAACCGTAGTCAGTAGTCTACAGCTTGTGGGCATTAGAGCAAGAGGTGTCTAACCCCCATTGCCTTCTCTTTAGCGCATCGCACTCATGGTCTCTTTCCAGGATAACTCTTTACAAAGAATATTCAACGCTCGTTGCTCGTCTCCCTCAAACAGGCGGCTATCGCTCAGTTCGGTCAAAACTTGCTGCGTGAGTTGAGCCGCAAACGTGCCGCCACAGCGTAACAGATGGCTATAGTAGCAAAACTGCGGCTGTCCATTTTGGTTGCGATGAAAGCGATGAATCTCCTCCTGCGTCATGGTCTCAACAGGCGTATTGATTGGGACAACCACGCGAGGAATGCCATGTACACCGTAGGCTAGATCGTCTTGCGCTTCTAGAGTGCCGATTAAAACCGTCCACAGAAGCGTGCGGGTTTCACTGATGAGGTCAGGCGCAAAGACCGGATCGGGTTCACTCGATAGGCGAGGACCCATATTGAGAAACATGGGATTGAACAACTGGGTATTGTAAACAAGCCCGACTGCCCAATGGCGATCGCCCCCATCTAACCGCACAAAGCAGCCAAACCCATAATCATCTGGCTTGGGTGAATTGATACGACTGCGCTCATCGTCGAGTTCCACAATGTAATCGCAGTGCGAATTAGATTTGACGACTTTGCCTAGACGCATAATGCATTCTCCTTCAGCGATCGATCGCAGCTTTCTTATCAAGGTCAACGCTTACTTTAACCGTAGAGACTTAGAGACAACCGTCTGCGCTCCTTGCGCCTCTGCGGTAGATTTTCGATGTTGCTTCATTCTCGTTCTTAAGCGTCGTCATGGGTAGTGTCCATTCAGGTGCAAGCCCAGACGTGAATTGTCCGCATCCACACGCGGCTGTCTTGTTAGAAACCGTATAGGTTAAACTCAAGGACACACCTGAACCCAAAGAGGGATGGATCATTAACATGAGGCGAGTCGGGGTTTTGTTGCTAAACCTGGGAGGACCAGACAAATTAGATGATGTCCGTCCCTTTTTGTATAACTTATTTGCTGATCCAGAAATCATCCGGCTACCGTCACCTTTATTACAAGCACCTTTAGCCTGGTTGATTTCCAGCCTCCGTGCAAAGAAATCTCAGGAAAATTACCAGAAAATTGGCGGGGGTTCTCCGTTGCGCCGTATCACCGAGGCACAGGCACAGGCGTTACGTGTGCAGTTGCAGCAAGAGGGGCAGGCGGTCAATGTATATATTGGGATGCGCTATTGGCATCCCTTTACGGAAGAAGCAATCGCCCAGATTAAGCAAGACAACATTGAAGAGTTAGTCATTTTGCCGCTGTACCCACAGTTTTCGATTAGCACCAGTGGTTCCAGCTTCAGGTTACTTGAGCGAATGTGGGCTGCTGATCCAGAGTTACAAAAAATTAAGTATACAGTCGTGCCTTCCTGGTACAGCCATCCTGGTTACTTGCAGGCAATGGCTAATCTGGTCGAACAAACCCTCGATCGAGTGCCCCATCCCAGCCAAGCTCACGTGTTCTTTAGCGCCCATGGTGTACCCGTCAGCTATATAGAAGAGGCGGGCGACCCTTACCAACAAGAGATTGAGGCATCGGTTGCCTTGATCATGCGCCAGATGAATCGTCCCAATCCCTTTACGCTGGCATATCAAAGCCGTGTCGGTCCAGTGGAATGGTTGAGACCTTATACCGACGAGGCGATCGCAGCCCTTGCCCACGAGGGGGTTAAAGAACTGGTGGTTGTGCCAATTAGTTTCGTTTCAGACCATATTGAAACTCTAGAAGAGATCGATATGGAATACCGGGAAGTGGCTGAGAACGCTGGCATTGAATTTTTTGCGCGGGTGCCTGCCCCCGATACCGATCCGACCTTTATCAAAGCGCTGGCAGATTTGGTTATACAGGCATTGCGCGATCGCCCGATCGCCTTCTCTGAAACGATCCGCCCACAGCCGAACCTCAAGCAGTATCCCCCAAGCCCCTGGGACTGGGGTTTGACTCCTTCCGCTGAAGTGTGGAATGGACGACTTGCCATGCTGGGGTTGCTGGCATTACTGCTAGAACTATGGCTGGGGCAGGGACCGTTACACGCTGTGGGTTTGATTTAACGCCGCTTTAAGGGCTACAGGTTTGCATAACTGAGTAGAGTAGACGGTTGCTCAATCTCTTTACATAACAAAATTTGTCACACAATCGCTTCGGTTACACGATGAGGAGAACCTGATGGCTGACATACCAACTGGTGGTCAAATGCTCTGGAAGCTAGAAGGGGATGACCGAGTCTTATATTTACGGCACAACGATTCGGAGCCGTGGCGACCCTATGAGGAGTTTCCAGAGTACGTCTTGCCTGAGCCTGAAGGGTTTTCTAAAGGCATTGCCACGTTTCTAGCGCTGCTAAAAAAGGATTGGATCGCAACCAAATCTTAGGCAAGGGCACGTTGCTCAGGTCAAAGTTGTAGCAACCTTGTCTGTGTGCCACTGCCTGTTGGCGATCGATCGAAGCGATTCCTTCAGTATTTAGAACACGCATTAGTCAATCAATTTGCTTGACCGTTGGACACTCCAGAGCAGAAGGCTCAGGTTTGTTACAAATCGTTACCTTTTTGGCTCAGGTTTTGCTTGCTAATCAGTCTACTTTGGGGTTGGTCAAGCCCTTCAACTCACCGATTGAAATCGGTTCTTTCGAGCTTGACGTTGCAATGTGCTAGTGCCAGTTTCTAACCAAGGAAACCGATGGCGGCGACTTCCAGCGCAAAATAAGCTGTCATAATTTGTAACAAATAACGATTCAACGACATAGTATAAACAAAGAAGTTGGAAAACTTGTCAACACATGTGGATGCGGATTGAGCAATCATTTAGATGAGTTAAACGCTCCGATTATGAGGAAATGTAAACTTTCCTGAGTTTCTTCACTCTTTCAGGTTGGGAAGCGCTCTATCGGTCTTTGACTCATCACCTGTTTTTGCCTGTCTCAAGCTGTGCAGTCAGGTTGATTGCCTAGTTCACCCCACTGCGGTTGTGATCGAAGCCATACTTAAATTAGACACACTAGGAGCTTGAAGTTTATGTTGGACGCATTTGCAAAAGTAGTCTCCCAAGCTGACGCACGGGGTGAGTATCTTAGTGATTCTCAATTGGATGCCCTGAGCGCTATGGTTGCAGATGGCAACAAGCGTACAGATGTTGTGAACCGGATCACCAGCAACTCATCCACGATCGTTGCTAACGCAGCTCGCGCTCTGTTTGCAGAACAACCCCAGCTGATCGCACCTGGTGGCAATGCTTACACCAGCCGCCGCATGGCTGCTTGTTTGCGTGACATGGAAATTATTCTGCGCTATGTCACCTATGCAATCTATGCCGGTGATGCAAGCATTCTTGACGATCGCTGCCTCAATGGTTTGAGAGAAACCTACCTGGCTTTGGGTACCCCCGGTTCTTCTGTTGCCGCTGGTGTGCAGAAAATGAAGGATGCTGCACTCGCTATTGCGGGCGACCCCAACGGTGTTACCAAAGGCGATTGTGCAAGCCTGATGAGTGAAGTGGGTAGCTATTTTGACAAAGCTGCTGCGGCTGTTGGTTAAGCGATCGCTCACCTACTCAATCACCTTTCGGTGACTCAGCCACTCGTCACCAGCTAGTTTGCAAAACAAGATTACTTTGGAGACAATCTGACCTCATGAAGACCCCTCTAACCGAAGCAGTTGCTGCTGCTGATTCTCAAGGACGCTTCCTTAGCTCCACCGAAATTCAAGTTGCGTTTGGTCGTTTCCTCCAGGCGAAAGCAGGTTTGGAAGCAGCTAAAGCATTGAACTCAAAAGCGTCCAGTCTCGCTTCTGGTGCTGCTAACGCCGTGTACCAAAAGTTTCCTTACACCACCAGCATGGAAGGTCCTAGCTACGCTTCCAGTCAGGTTGGTAAAGACAAGTGCGTGCGTGACATCGGCTACTACCTCCGTATGGTCACCTACTGCCTCGTCGTGGGTGGTACAGGTCCGATGGATGATTACCTGATTGGCGGTATCGCTGAGATCAACCGTACCTTTGAGTTGTCTCCTAGCTGGTACATTGAGGCACTCAAGCACATTAAAGCGAATCATGGTTTGAGCGGCGACCCTGCTGTGGAAGCTAATTCTTACCTCGACTACGCCATCAATGCTCTGAGCTAATTGATGTGCTTTTGCCCGGAGGGATAAGCGATATCCAACTGAGGTTGGGTCTTGTTGATCTCTCCGGGCATTGTTTTAAATAAAATTTTGAGATCACAATTCTTCTCTACAACCCCTTGAGATTGCCTTTTTAATTCACACCTTTCTAATGCGCTATGAGTGATGAAGCAGAGAGCCAGAACGGTGAATCGTTAACAGTTGAGCAGGCGATCGCTAATCTCCAATGTGAAGATCTGGGGCTGCGGATGTATGCTGCTTGGTGGCTGGGTCGCTTTCGGGTAGACAAGCCGCAGGCGATCGATGTGCTGATGCTCGCCCTGGATGATGAGGACGATCGCACCGAAGTCGGTGGTTACCCCTTGCGACGCAATGCAGCACGGGCGTTGGGAAAACTTGGCGATCGACGGGTTGTGCCCTCCTTACTGCGGGCATTGACATGCTCTGATTTTTATGTGAGGGAAGCTGCTGCTCAGGCGCTGGAACTGTTAGGCGATCCGTCCTGTTTCCCAGACCTGATCGACTTGCTGAACGATCGCGTTCCTGGTACCCTTCCAGCGCCAGAGCCGCCTCAATTGGCTCAGCCTTTTGATGCCATCCTAGAAGCGCTAGGAACGTTGGGTGCAACCGAGGCAATCGCCTGCGTTACGCCATTTCTAGAGCACCCCGTTCCTCGGATTCAGTATGCAGCAGCACGGGCAATGTACCAGCTTACCTCAGAGCCAAAAGCTGCCAGCGGCTATGCTGATCGGCTTGTGAGTGCACTTGGTAACCGCGATTTGCAACTGCGTCGGACGGTTTTAGCAGATTTAGGAGCGATCGGCTATTTGCCTGCGGCAGAGCCGATCGCTCAGGCACTGGCAGAAAATAGCCTCAAGCTCATTGCTCTCAACGGTTTGCTAGAGAACCAATTGCAGCAGACTCCCTTACCCGCCCTATCGGACGGAGCCGTCATGGTGATGACGCTAATGGATGCGCTGCTTTAGCCACGACAGCTTCAGCCCGAACCTGCTACCTCTGTAGTAAGTATTAAGTTTTTTATCGCAAGCGCCTCATAGTAAGAAGTGAGGCAACGTGTCGGGTGAGAATGTAAGGACGCTGAAGCGCTTCTCAGGCGATCGATTCCCTTTCCTTTTACCTTCAGTCTATGGCTGACCTTTCTACTCTCATCCGCGCTGTCGAAGAGGCAGACTCTGCCAGTTTATTGACAAAGGCGGTACAAAATTTGGCAGCAGCCGGTCTGCAAGCCTCTGTGCCTACACTAATAGCGGCTTTGAGCTATAACAATCCTGGTGCCGCCGTGGCAGCCGTGGACGGTCTCGTGACGATCGGGCAAGCTTCTGTACCTGCTTTGCTTGAGCAATTGGATCAGCACAACTACACCGCTCGATCGTGGACCATTCGTGCCTTAGCTGGGATTGGCGACCCTAGAGGTTTGGTAACACTTTTGGGAGGTGCAACCGCCGACTTTTCTCCTAGTGTCCGTCGTGCTGCTGCTCGTGGTTTGGGTGCGATGAAGTGGCAGTGGTTTCCGGCTGACCTGCTGGAGATGGCTCAAGCAGAAGCATTGGAGGCGCTTCTATTCGTCGCGCAGCAAGATGAAGAGTGGGTCGTGCGCTATGCCGCCGTGGTTGGCTTGCAAGCGCTGGCTGGCGCACTGACTGTAACCTACCCGGAGTGGCGATCGCAAATTCAGGCTCAATTTGAGCAGATGGCGATCGATGACCAGAGTTGGGCAGTCCGCGCCCGCGTTTTAATGGCACAACAGCAGATTCAGGCAAGCACTCCCCTGCAACGACAACCGCTTGAGCCTCAAGCATCACCGCTGTCAGCAGTCGATTGGCACATGATTTTAGAGAGTTTATACAAGCGGAAGGGGCAAGAACGGTTAGTGTTGTCCGAAGGCGATCCGCGCTCCTATCAGGCAATGGCAGTGGCAATTGCTCAAGAAACTGGTATGCCTAGCCAACCGCTTTAAACCAGTACTCCACCAGATACCGCTGTCCCAACCCATCTGACTATGGCTATAGTCCTTGAGGTCCATCGCTTCAGACTAATGCTCAAAAACAAATGCTTAAAAACAAAACAAGGGGCTTTAGCCCCTTGTTGATTCAAACGATTGATGAATGTTGATTGGATTTCATTCAGAACCGAGCCACGTTTGAGCGGTCAAACCGTTGCAAAAGCCTGACTGGTTTAGCCCTTTCCGCTGCCCTTTGAACTAGGCTCTGGCTGTTCAGTAAGAGGAGAAATGCTCACAATTTTGCCGCCTAACCGCGTAATGCGGCGCATTTCTTCATTCATGCGGCTGTATGGTACTTGAACCAAGACATTACTGCTATCGCGCAACGGGTAGCGGTTTTTATCCGTTTGTTCATTCTGGCGCAAGCCTTCGACTTCGTAGATAAAGACGCGGTTATCAGATGCAGAGCTAGAGGCTCTAGTTAGTGATGTTTGTCCCAACATGACTGTGTTATCGCCTAAAGAGGTTTACAGGTTAGGGTTGAGCGATCGCAGAACCTTGTCCTAGTTAATCAGGCTATAGGATTGCCGCGATCGCTCGGTTAGCTGGAGCGTTGAGTTGAGAGCTACTGCGCAATATTGATACTTGCTACTTTGCCACCCATTTTGTTGATTTGCTGAAGCGTGCTGGATAGCTGCTCATACGGGACGATGAACTCCTGGTTGCTGCGACGGACTCGTGGGTAGCGAGGCAGGCTGACACCAGAGACTTCAATACGATACAGCCGATCAGATGAATCAATCGAGGAGCGACCAAAGACCTTACTGGGTGTTGTTCCTTGCTTGGAGGGTCGATATGCCCAGCCTTCATTTACCCCGGATGGTCCAACGACTGCGGAGACGCTATTTTTACCTAGCTCACCCGCCAAGCGCGAGGTAGTCCCAGCAATTTGGGCACTATCGCTGTTAGCATATCCTCGATAGAGTTGAAACATCCGAGGAAATCCAGCCGTCTTCTGCCCCGTTTGCGTTGCAAAACCACGGTAGTACGGCACGATCGAATCGCCAAAGCTAGCATCATATTCAACAGAATCGATGTAAGAATCAATATCTGCCTCAAAGCCCTCGTTTTGATAGCGATCCAGATGCTCAACAACTTCAGACTCATCGTAGGGCGCACGTCCCAACAAATGCTTGAAGTTCAATTCAATCACCCTGGTTTGAAAATGTGGGTAAAGGAACTTGGTTTTGTACAGCTCCGATTTTGCAAGGGCACGGACAAACTCGCGCACTGTAATTTGCCCATTGTTCAGCAGCGATTCCAAACCGATCTGCCGTTCTGATGCCATCAAATAATCGTTCCCCAAGACCTGGCGGTAAATTGCCCGAATGACAATTTTGCCCTCTTCGGGTGTCCAATTAGAGCGCAGTTCAAGCGGTTGTGCTTCGCTATATGCACTCGTTCCCAGTCGTGAAGCTGCCGTTGTAATCGCCACAGAGGAGTCTCCTGATAAGAATTGATGGTTGAACGATGAGTTATAGCTGTCGCCATAAAAGTTAGGACATTGGGATTAAAGGGGCTGTGGGGGCGAAGCCCCCAGCAAGGGGTGGGGTTTCACCCCTGCACCCTGTCCTAACCCATGTGACTGTAACTATAGATCACGCAGGGGAGATGCTGACCACTCGGCTTCCCCGCTGATTGAGGCGCTGAAGAGTGGGTGAGAGTTGGTCGTAGCTCACCAAATATTCCCCGACGCTGCGACGCACCTGGGTCGTCCGACTGCTGGCTGCCTGGGTGACGCGCACTCGATAAAGCTGCCCCCGATCGCCGCCTGTTGTACCCGATAGACCTTGCCCAAAGTGAGGTGTCCGCACTGGAGTAGCGGTATTATGAGCTAAATCCTGAGTCAGCCAAGCTGATTTGTTTTTACCTTGAGCACGATCGCTGTTGGCATACCCTTGATACAGCTGAAACATGCGGGTGAAGCCCACGGTTTTCTGTTGGCGCTGTGTCTCAAAACCTCGATAGAACGGCACGATCGAATCACCAAAATTCTCTTGATACTCCACTGAGTCCAGGTAAGAGTTGATTTCTGCTTCATACCCTTTCTCAACGTAGAGATTAACGTGTTCGGTAATCTCCGACTCATCATACGGTGCACGTCCCAGCAGATGCTTGTAGTTCAATTCAATAAAGCGCACCTGAGGTGTAGAGTAGAAAAACTTTTTCCGATAGAGTTCTGACTGCGCCAGTGCCCGAATAAATTCTCGCACTGTAATATCACCCCGGCGTAACAGTGACTCAGCACTGGTCAATCGCTCAGACTGCATTAGATAATCGTTACCAAACACTTGTCGGTAAGACGTGGCAATCACCGCCTGCACATCCCCTTCCGACCAATTTGTTCGCAATTCTACCGGAGACGTGACTCCAAATGGCTCAAAGCCTAATTGTCTGGCAGCTATAGAACTTGTCATGTCCGAAGTCCTTCGTATTAATAGGATTTTGATGAAAAACATGCCCAGAACTACAGATACTGCTCATGCTGTGAAGCACCCGCAGCAGACTGCCGTTCTGGGCAGAAGAGACTCTTAGCTCAGGGCGTTAATGGCGTAGTCAATATAGGAATTGGCTTCCACAGCAGGGTCACCGCTCAAACCATGATTGGCTTTGATGTGCTTGAGGGCTTCCACATACCAGCTAGGAGACAAATCAAACGTGCGGTTGATTTCAGCCAGACCACCGATCAAGTAGTCATCCATTGGACCTGTGCTGCCTGCAATCAAGCAGTAGGTGACCATGCGGAGGTAGTAACCGATGTCGCGCACGCACTTTGCTTTCCCACCAGGGGTCGAAGCATAGTTGTTTCCCTGCATTTGAGTGGTGTAGGGAAACTTCTGATAAACCGCATTAGCAGCACCATCTGCTAAGCTTTGCGCTTTAGAGCTTAGCCCTTTTGCAGCATCAAGACTTGCAGCAGCTTGGCGAAAGCGACCAAACGCAACTTGAATTTCGGTGGAACTGAGAAAGCGTCCTTGAGAATCTGCTGTAGCGACCGCTTCCGTTAAAGGAGTTTTCATGATCAATCGTCCTTGTAGGTGTGCAAAAGAATAAATAATCGTTGCTGGTGGAAGTAGACTTCTGCTAGAAGTCAGCGTGAAACTAACGTTAGCCTACGGCTGCTGCTGCCCGATCGAAGTAGCTGCTCAGCTCAGACATCAAGGAGCTACAGTCGCCACGAGTGACACCATTAGGATCGTTAGCGATCGCCAATGCCGCTTCCTTCATTTTGTTGACACCAGCTGCAACGGAACCACCTGGCACACCTAGAGCCAAGTAGGTTTCCCGCAAGCCGTTCAAGCAGCGATCGTCCAACACACTGGCATCGCCAACAAAGGCAGCGTAGGTCACATAGCGAAGAATGATTTCCATGTCGCGCAGGCAAGCAGCCATACGACGGTTGGTGTAAGCATTGCCACCGGGTGCGATCAACTGGGGTTGTTCTGCAAACAGAGCGCGAGCTGCGTTAGCAACGATCGTGGACGAGTTGCTGGTAATCCGGTTGACCGCATCCATGCGCTTGGTACCATCCGACACCATTGCTTTCAATGCGTCAATCTGAGAATCACTGACGTAATCGCCGCGAGTGTCTGCCTGGGAAACCACTTTAGTAAAAGCGTCTAGCATTCCAAGTATCTCCTGATAGAGGACGAAATAAAGTGTTCAAAGCCTGTTTGCTTTGATATGAAGCCGTGAAGATTGACGATGAAGTTTAACCCTGTGGGCTAAACTTCATTTGGCAAAGAGATTACAAGAGCGAATCCTAAAACCACTAGCTCAGAGCAACGTCCAACACAGCCCAATCAATTCAATAAATATCTTTAGCAACTAGATTCCCAACGTTTACCATCTGAAGCAATTAAACGCTTTTTGATAAACCTGAGACCCCTAAACCCGTGGCTTGGCGAGCCGAAGGTTCATCTGCTTTTGAACAATTCGATTAAAGCAACCTAGTTGTGCAAAATTTGTGCAATTCTCAGAATAAGGAGGAAAGTGCAAACCATAAAACCCGAAGAAAGGGTGAAACATCTACCTAGAGAGGCATTCAAAGATCGAGCAAAAATGATTTCGCCTTAACTTGTCTTTACGTTTCGTTGGAGTTTGCAACATGGCGATCAGCGATCGCCTGTTTTTGATCGCGGTCAGGTTTGACACGCTCTCACTCGTTGAAGGCGATTGAGAATCCTATTGGCTAGATCAATTCCGACCACAGGCTTGCACAAATAGTCATCAGCACCGACGGTAAAGGCTTGATTTTGGGTGACTCGATCGCTCAACACACTCAAAAATAAGACCGGTAAACGCTGCCAGTGAGGATCGCGTCGCAATGCCTGACAGAGTTCAAAGCCATTTGTCTCCGGCAGATTAACATCTAAAACCAGCACGTCAGGCACAACCGCTTGTAGCACTGTCCAGAACTGGTGAGGATCTGCTAGAGTCGTGAGCTTAAAGTTCCAGGGACTGAGCAACTGTGGCAGCGATCGCAACCAATTTTGATCCTCATCAACAACCATGACTTTCGTTTCTGCCTCCGCTTCACAGCGAATCAGCGGCACCTCTAGTGATTGAGCCGCCCCCGCAATTTGTCGGCTCTGAATGGATTCTGTGTATTGAATTTCCTGCCGAAGCTGCTGTACCAATGCTGCGATCGAAACAGCCTGATAGGATTGCCAACCGTCTTGACTACTGAACGCCTGTTCGAGTTGACGCGCTAACGCCATACCCTGGTGTAGCCCAAAAATGCCCAACGTGCCTGCTAGTTTATGCGCTGTGTGTCGAGCCTGTTCGCATAGCTGAGAATCGAGTGAATCTAGCTGTATCGCTGCGATCGCCGACGCAAAGACAGTCAATTGAACCAGAAGTTTCGGTTTGTCAGCAGCCCATGTTTCATTGAGAAACGTCAGATATTGAGCTTGCAGATCAGTGGCGCTGTGCGATCGAGGGGACGTATCTAAAAGGGAACGATCGCCCTCTGGGGCTTTCAGGTAATACCCGCGCCCATGTACCGTTGCAATACAATCTGAGGGCGCACCCGCCAGCAAAAGTTTATGACGCACCCGCCGAATATGGGAACGTACCGTCGCCTCTGAGGGAAATTCATCTGATGACCAGAGCCGACCGAGAATTTCGTCGGTGCTGAAAACATGCTGACTATCTTGCAACAGCAGCTCTAGTAGCTCATATTCCTTGGTGGTAAGCGTGAGGCGGCGATCGTTGTACGTCACTTCGCACGTGCTGGAGTTTAACAGTAGATCACCCCAGCTCAATAACGGCAGGGGATTACTGCGACTGCGCCGGAGTAACGCTCGAATTCGGGCACCCAACTCTGCGACATCAAATGGTTTCACCACACAGTCATCGGCACCCGCATCCAATCCACTGACTTTAGCTGTGCTAGTGTCCTTAGCCGTGAGCAGCAGAATAGGGGTAGTGCAGCCTTCTGCTCGAAAGCGTTTGCAGAGACTAATCCCATCTAACTTGGGCAACATCATATCGAGCACGATCAAGTCGTAGTCGAACGTTGAGCCATACGTCCAACCCGTTTCGCCATCTTTGACGGTATCGACTACGTAGTGATGATTGGCAAGGCTCTTGGCGATCATTTTGCTGAGGGACTCGTCATTATCAACCAGTAAGATTTTCATCGCTCCAATGACCAGTCCAAAATTTTGGCAACTTGCTCTGGCAAATCCAGTGAGTTGAACGGTTTTGTAATCGCACCACTTACACCGACGTGATTGAACTGGCGTTTTTCGGCAAAAAATCCCACTACATGACTTTTTTCATCAATTTTCCTCAATATGAGGAACGTCAGTCACGCTGACCGCACGAGGACTATCATCCTTACAGTGTAATTTCATTTTCGTCGGCTTTCTAACGGCGATCGCCCTAGCCAATCACTGTATGCCTGATTGTTAAACCGATACTGTGAATCTAGCGGTGTTGCCTGGGTTTGGTGCTTGAAGGTTGGGGCGATCGACGAGAAGATGAACTAGGCATCCAACAAATTCCATCTTCAAAAAATCTCAGGCGGTGCTTCTTACCCTTTCCTCAAGTATAAAAGTTCTGTCTCAACCCCACCGTATCAACAAACGTTAATTGTGTTTAACAATGAGCCAGTTTTGTAAAGCCTCAAATCAAATGTTGCCTGGTCACCCGGTTTTGGCAGCATCGTTTTAGGGCTGCCAGGTATTTATAATGGAACATACAAAGGGTACCCAGCTTGCACAAAATGATGGATGAGTTGCGGCACACCCAAACGGCTCAATGATTAGGAGTTGGCTTGCTTTGATGAATGCAATGGAGTTTTTTGAACAGAGCACAGGGCAGTGGCGATCGCAGCGTACCACGCATCATCTTGCGTTCAAACGCGCTGAAATGGGTGAGTCTGAAATTCATATCGAAACGCTGGCAGTTGGCGATCCCAAAGTGCTTGAGATCTGCCAACTGCATGACGTTGACCCCAGTTTGGCGATCGGTGGCGCATTTGTTTCCTGGCATGGCTCAATGGGATGGGATCGCAACGATGAAAACCATGAAGGGTCTACCGTCTTCGTCCTTGTTCCTGATGCGGATCAACCTCAACAGGGCAGGCTTTTGCGAGAGCGTGGCTACGCAGAAATCGTCCCTGTCATTGGGCAGTATCACATCGACGATGACAATGGTTTGGTGTTGACGACCGAGTACGAGTCGATGAGTTCCACCGAACGCTTCTGGTTTGCTAACTCTAGCCTGCGACTGCGGACTAGCACAGTGAAGCGGTTTGGCGGCTTTAGCACCGCTACTTTCTGTACTGAATTTCGCGTTGAAGCACCTGCAGACAACCTTAACGGCGATGACGCTGATCGCTCCAGCCAGCCTGGTGAACCGCTTCAAACCGATCGTGAAGCCACTAAAACCTTTTCCTTCTTTGGCTGGTAACGTGTTGGCTGCAAACTTGCACATGACGACCAGTACCGATCCGCTTGTCAGAGGGTTGGACTACCTGTATGGCGCTCGGAGTCTGTCGCTAGAGCCAGATATGGTAGCTATAGTGCATGATCTGGAGCAGCGCATTCCCATCTGCACCTGGATTGGCGAGCACATTGAGGCAGTGAACAGCGCTTTGAATGAGTGTCTTCTAGAGTGCCATGCCTGTTTTCACCCCTGGGAGCAGCCTGAAATTCAAATTTTCGCTGCTCCCCTGGCTCAATCCTTTGGCTTGGATGGCTTGTGCAACTTGCAAACTAAGCCCATTACCCTTTTGATTGATGTGGGACAATTGGCACCAGAAGACTGGTCATTGCTGGTGAGTCATGAGTATGCCCACGCCCATGCAGGTTCTCCTGGGCATCACGAAGCCTTTGCCCGATCGCTGACGCATCTATGTCTTGGCTTAGGCATCGCTCCTCCGCCTGATCATGTGGGCAATGCGGTTGACCTGCGATCGTATCCTCCTTACCGCTCAACCCAGGATCCGCTGGCATTCTGGCGTGGCGATGGAGGAGACTGGCAGTGCGTTAGGGCTTAGGCAGAGTCTGACAGAAACGGGTTTCTCCATCAGTAGAGATTACTGAACATCCAGGTAATCTACAGAAACCCGGTTGCTCTCAATGTAAGGTTTGCTAACTTTTATCAAACTAAATCGAATAATGGTTCCGTTGTCCCGTATGATTATGAGCATATTTGTAAGCTTTTGTAAGGAATAGGAGCTTTTGTAAGCGTGGCACTTCCTCTTCTAGAATATAATCCCTCAAGTCAAAATCAGCGGGTCGCTAGTTTTGAAGTTGCTGGTGATGAGCAACCCAGGGTTTTTTCCACCGACAATATACTCTCGCCGTCAGACCTGGATGTGCTGATTGAAGCAGCCTATCGTCAGATTTTCTTCCATGCGTTTGCTGCCGATCGAGAGCGTTTTCTGGAGTCCCAACTCCGCAGTGGTCAGATCACAGTACGCGACTTTATCCGTGGCTTGTTGCTGTCTGACACCTATAAGCGCAGCTTCTATGACCTCAACAGCAACTATCGGTTTGTTGAGCAGACCGTGCAGCGCGTACTGGGTCGTGACGTTTACAACGAGCGGGAAAAAATTGCCTGGTCGATCGTGGTGGCAACGAAAGGCTCCAAGGGCTTTGTCGATGACTTGCTAGACAGCGAGGAATACCTGGAAGCCTTTGGTTACAGCATCGTGCCTTACCAGCGTCGTCGAGTTTTACCCGGTCGATCGGAAGGTGAACTGCCGTTTAACATCAAGTCTCCTCGCTACGACGAATACCATCGCGCCAAGCTTGGTTTCCCGCAGTTTGTGTGGCAAACGTCTGTTCGAGGTTACAAGGCTGCTGAGAAGAAGCCGACTGCGGGCAATCCCTCGCTGTTCCTGGATATGGCGCGATCGATTAATCCAAAAGTGAATGCACCGCAGCGTCTTTCAGCCACCAACGTCGATTACGAAAAGCTGGTGCCTCGTCGTCGCTAAGTTGGTGTCGATCAGTCTAATTCGTTCATCAGAACGCTAAAACAATTGAAGCCTGGAAAGGATGGTGGGTTTACGTCTCTTCTTTCCAGGCTTCAAAGTTAAGGCTGTTGAAACGTTTGAGATGACAGTCAACCGCAGCCAGCAGTCGCCGACCCTACGCGACTGATCGCTTTTAAGCAGATTCTTCATTCTCCGGGCGGAAGCCCAACTCCATCAGTGCTTTGCGGATTTTAGCTTTAGAAGGGCGCGTTTTAGGCGCAACCAATCCGACTTCTCGGGCAACTTCAAACAGTTCTCGCATGATCAAATCGAGAGAGTCGTCGTTTAAATCTTCTGGAACTTTCTCAATCCGACCTTCGTAAGCCAGCGTGTAAAGCTCTAGATGATGCTTCCCAATCACTCTAGCCAGTTTTCTTAGGGTTTCTGGGGTTGGGCAGGTGCCTTTAAAGCAAGCGCCTCGAAGCCGAGGTTGAGGAATGCCAGACAACTCCGCCAGACGGTTCATGCTAATACCTTGCGCTTCCAGGTATTGAAGAATCAACCGCCCTAAAGGGGAGCAATCGTCGGGTTTTACTAACAACCTTGCTGGCATAGGTGTGGTGTCAGGAGACTCTCAACTCTACAAAATCGCTGTAAAAGGTAATTACGTGTAGATGATACAGCGGTTTTTAGAGAATAGCCTACAGCCTGTAGGGTAAGCAATGCTCATCACCCCTGATCAGTTAGCGTTCCGGCTGTGAAAGGTAGTACAGAGAATCACGATCGCCAGTTATCTAGCCTTAACCCATAACCAAGTGACTGAATGCGCTGATAGTGAGTTTGGTTGACAGTATATCTGTGTCTAAAAGCGTTCTAGCCAAAGTTTTGTTGGCGATCGTCTTCGCGATCGTGCCCAATCGACTGCATGACCTGTTCCAACAATTCCGGCTCGTCAGCAAACAGTCCTGTGATTTGGTCGCTGGCAATGATCGGCTGATGCTCTGACTTCCGACTCGTTGCGCTAATCTTCTCCAAAATCAAAGCTGCGATCGCATCCTGCTCTGATTCTGACAATTGAGAAATGGCGGCGATCGCGGCTTGGAGACGGTTTGTCATGGCTAAGATCGAAAGGTCGCTACTCAGGCATTCTAGCTAAAGCAGTGACTTTATAAATTTTAACGAGCGTCCTTCACGCTGATAGAGCGCTTGATCGCACAGCAGGTCGATCGCTGTGAGTTGGCACCCGCAGCAAACTACCAGAGAGCGTCGCTACAGCAACGGTTTGACCGAGCATATCGAAAAACTCAATGCTATAACCTGGTTCAAGCCCTGCGACATCGTGGCGATCGATGATTGTACCAATATCGCCTGCCCGGAGGCTTTCTTCGGGTACATCGACTTGAAGTACGACATCTGTATAGAGTTGAAAATCCATGCTGCCTCCGTTCTAGTCTGGAACTAGTGTAATCAAGCGAGGAAAGGTTTGTCCGTTGTCAACTTGCCAAACGGTTCTGACAAACAGAGACTCGTTTGTAGGGGTTTGCAAGGCGGCAAAGATTTGATACCGAGTACCGTAAGGCGTTTCGCGAACCGTCTCAATATCAGCCTCTACGTGATACAGGCGAATGTCAGCCTCTAGCCGTTGCCATGCGGTCGCACTGTAACCGAAGCGTACTAATAAACGAGCTTTAGTTCCACCACGACGATGGTTGAGGTTAAGCAAGTAATCTGTCAGTTTTTCCGGTTCAATGACTGCAAACTCGCGATTTGGCAACTTCACAAAATATCCCTTTCAAACACTTTTACCTGTTACCTTCACTCCCCCTCCCTCACCGTCAACATTCGTTCTTCAATCCCCGCCCACTTCTCCCGCGACACCCTCACCGCTGCTTCCTTACACCGCACCATGAGTTCATTTGTATACAGGTAATTTGCTAGTGCTCTTAGTTCCTGTGCAGAAAAAGCAACCCATTCTTTCTGAAGATGCAGGGCATCTAACCAAGCTTGATAAATATGACTGGTAAATTCTATGCGTATATGAGGTGGTTGAATATCACTTGGAGCCTTTGTCTGAAGTTCTTTTAATCTGGCAGTTAACACTGGAAAATCTACATCTTTGAAAATTTTGGCTTCTTCAAATCTAAAAGCAAGATCAAGCGCGAGATCAATGTGACGAGAGAGATGAAACGCACGGGCTGGCGGACGAACGCCAAGTTTGAGGACGTTGCTTAGGTCAAAGTCTCTGGTAAGGCTGATAGCGTGTTTGTGAGCAAGCTCACTGGCAAGATTGAGGTCAAGGTCAGGGTCAAGATCAAGATAGAGAGATATAGCCGCTACTCTTTTGGCTGTAGGTTTGAAGTCTCCTTTTGATCCGGTGGTTGCTTTGTCTGCCCAGTTAATTAAAGCAATGAGATTCTCTGTGTTGATGAACATGTCTGCTTGGGCTTGCATCCGTTCCAAAAGATCATCGGCACGACCCATTAACCCTGCAACGAGCAGAAACACTTCTCGCCAGCGTCCATCGGTGAGGTGGTCTGCCACTAATTTTTCGACCCGACGGTAATCTTCGTTGATGTATTTTGCCACCAGATACTCTTGCAGGGTTAGATGCGAGAAGGAGTAGATGTCTCTCGCTCGTTCGACCAAAACGCCCTGCTGCACTTCAATGGCGGTTAAAACCGCTTCGCCATCCAGATGCTTGGGGGCGTTGAGGTTGTCCATCAAGAAGTGGCGGATGTGAAAGATGGCGGACTTCTCCGAGAAGAAGAGTTCATCGCCAAGAAAGGTGGTGTGGGCAATGTCCGCCAGCAATAGCTGTTCCAATTCTGGGCTGAGTTCACGATAGATGGGGTCGCGCTTCAGGCGTTTCTCAGCTGACCACTTTTTCAGCAGCACGTCCAGGGCTTCGCCGTACAGTGCAGCGCGATTTTTGGGGAAGTCTTGCGATTCGTCGTAGACCACGCAAAGTAAAGTCAGCAGTAGCGGCGTTTGCGCTAGTTCTTTGGCAGCAGCAGACTCGGACTGTTTTAGTAAGTCCCAGCATTGGGTGGCAATTTCTGGCTCGGAACGAAACCAGTGGCGGATGAATTCTTCAATTTGGGTATCGTCGAAAGCTGCCATTGCCAGATCTTTGAAGCGCTGGAAGCCGCCTTTGTAGGCAGCGATGCGGCAGGAGGCAATGAAACGGTTGTTGCTGTAACGATCGACCAGATTACCAATCTCAGCAATGACGTAATCCACATTCTCTGTGGGCACTTCATCTAGCCCATCTAGCAGAATTAGAAGCTTGCCTTTCTCCAGTGCTGCATCAGTAAATTTCTTGGGTTCGGGGAAGCCACAGGTCTCAAATTCTTTGACAATGAGATCGACGATCGCGATCTCCTTCGAGTTAAAGTCCTGCAACTTCAAAAAGACAGGCACACACTCATGCTGAAGTGCGCCGTTTTTCCGCTTCAGCGCTTCCAGTCCCACTTTGCGGAGGAACGTTGACTTGCCTACACCGGGACCACCCAACACCATGAGGTACTGATACTGATTGGCAACCGCAATGCCATCCTGACGAGCCGTACTTTTGAACTCAAACCCACGTCCACTCTGGCGAAACAGATCTTGCAGCGTTTCAGCCGACTCAAAATAACGAACATCAGAGCGTTCTAAAAGCTGAACTGCTGTGTAAACCTTATCCAACCTGACCGGAGCATCCATCCGCACGCAGACAATCTTCAGGTTGCCATGCCGTTTCTTATAGTTCTCGATGTACTGATGCGATGCCTTGAAAATAAGCTGCCTGATTGGCTCATCAATAGGTTTATTGCCCATCTCCCAGGCAGTTTTCAGCACCAGCCCTGCCAAACTTTTAGCGGCTTCGAGAAGGAGCGGCTCAAATCCAGTCATAAGCGGCTAACAGCAACGGTATGAAACCAGATTATCCGTTATTTTTTGGTAATGGGAGACGATTCAAACACAATTTCTGCTTTCAAGTGGAACCCACCTTGTTTTGAGTGAAGGGATTTCTACTTTGAGTGCGATCGTTCCTGTTTTGAATGGCATCATTCTGGTCTCAGGTGCGATCGTTGCTGTTCCAGACAGCAAGTTTTCTGCTTGAAGTGCGATCGTTCCTGTTTCAAGTGCGATCGTTTCTGTTTTGAACAGCATCGTTTCTGTTTTAAGTGCGATCGTTCCTGTTCTAGACAGCAAGTTTTCTGCTTGAAGTGCGATCGTTCCTGTTTCAAGTGCGATCGTTCCAGGTCTAAACAACACTGGTCTTGCTTCAGTTTGCATCGCTCCGGGTCAGGACATTTTCGTGCAGCGTTCCGTTCGCATCGCGTTCCGCAGGAAAGGAAGCGTTTCTGTTTTAAACAGCAAGTGGCGAGGTTTAAGCTCGGTGTTCCAAGTTCCAGGCTGGAAGTAGCAATGCACTTTAGTCGTGGGTGGGGCAGGCGATCGATGGAATATTGGTCAGTCAGCCACATGCCAAGCTTTAAACTCGGTAGAGTCTCAGGTTGGAGAGACGAAGTTCAGATAAAAGGGTCTGTATCCGGTCTGACTCCTCTCTCCTCTCCCCTCTCCCCTCTCCTTACAAAATCGTTGCAACTTCCTTCAAATACACCCGGCTAAACGGCTCGTTTTCACCGAGTTTGTATTGCTCAATTAAGCCATCCCGATGCACCGAAACGGTGTCTTTTTGTTTGACGACAACGGTGGAGTCGTCGAATACGTCACGGGTTAGCATCATTTCGGTCTCAGTTGGATCGTCCAACACAACCACGTTGCTGCCGTAGTAAAACATGCCGTCGCGATCGAGCACCTCTTCCCGATACTCGGCGATCAGTAGGTCAAGCCTGGGGTTACGCAACAGGTTTTGCACGTTGGTGTTGTAATCAGGATGCAGGCTTTTCTCAGAGCGGTTAACAAAAACGCCATCACGACAAACGGCACCAATGACCCAGTGCGGGTGCTGAAGCAGGATGTGATCGACGATTTCCTGCAGGTCTGAGACGGAGGTGCGATTGAAGCTAATGGTAGGAATGCGTGCCGCTTTGTCTGTGTCAAAGAACGTTTTCAAGATATGAGCGGGAACATCGACGCTTTCGCCCACAGCGGGCTTGAGATGCATGTTGATGCCCGGAGCCGCATTGATTTCAATAATGCCAAAGCTGCCGTCTTTCCACGAGGCTGCTAGATCAGGGCAAACCACATCAATGCCGAGGCAGGTAAGACGGAAGTGCAGAGCGATGTCCTGCGCCAGAATGATGTTATCTGGGTGAATTTGGCGAGTCGCATCAATGCTCAAGCCACCCGCTGAGAGGTTGGCAACTTTCCGCAGGTAAATGGTGCGATCGCGTTCCAGCACGCTCACCATTGCCAAGCCCTGTTCGTCCAGGTAGCGCTCCATCGCATCATCGCACTGGATTTTGCCTAGAGGTGAGGTTGGAGTGTCCACGCGGGCAGCGGTGCGGTTTTCGCGATCAATCAATTCACGAATCGTTGCGTCTCCATCGCCTGTTACAGATGCAGGACGGCGCTCTGTTGCAGCGACAAATTTGCCGTTTACACACAGCAAGCGATAGTCCTTACCCGCAATGCTTTGTTCAACAATGATGCGGGTGGATTGATCATCCGGGACGGCTTCAACGGCGCGATCGAACGCTAGCTCTAGATCATCCACGTTCTGAACATCAGCGGTCACGCCAATACCCTTGTGACCCACGACAGGCTTCACTGCGACAGGATACCCAATTTGCTTCGCAGCCATAATTGCTTCACCCACCGTATAGACAATGCTCCCTCTGGGAATCGGAAAGCCAAGCGTGTGGAGAAATTCCTTGCAGTCGTCTTTGCCCGTAGTGAAGTCTGAATCGATGTGGCTGTCGTGATCAAATGTGGTGGCAATGCCTCGTACCTGCTTTCTACCGTAGCCGTACTGCATCAACCGTTCGTCCCACAGGTAAAACGTGGGAATGTCGAGTTCGTAGGCAGTCTTGAGCAGTGCGTAAACGGTGGGACCGCCATAGACCGAATCACGGAAGAAGCCTTGCAAAACTTCGATCTGGTCTTCAATCCAAAAGCGTCGATCGCGGGTGATTGCTTCAAACCAGTCCCAAACGCAGTAGACGATCGCTCGACTGGTGCGACCGTGTAGCGACTGCACTGCAACTTTGGCAAGCACTTCCCCAGGTTTGACACTCCATTGCGTTAGATGCAAGTCCATTTCAAGTTTGCTGACTTCTGCAACGGTGCGGGCAAACAGATGAGCGTAGGATTCATGGGTTTCATCCAGCAGATGCGGGTAGCGATCGCCGATGACTTCAAGATAAGCATCCAGCGGTAGAGGCGGGTTCTCCTGCACCAGCGCAAAATCAAACGCTGCCGCTGCTGTCGGCAGGTAGAAATTGGGACCGCCATAATGCCTGAGATTGAAAATATCAAACGCATCGGTTGTCCTGGCGTTTACACGCACCATATCAATGCTTTGATCTAAAACCATGACGAAGTACCATTTCTATGCATCGTTGAGCTTAGCTTTATGGCTTCAACACTTTCCTCTACCGGAGGTTACGACCTGCTGTACAAAGAGAGTAAGAGATGCCGTCTACCTAGAGACATATCACCTTTGGGGGGTGAAAAAAAGCGACATAGTGGCTACAAATGTGTTGCACTTGTGAAGAGGTCATCACCTTATGAACAAGACATTTATGAGTAATCCTTTTACAAACGAGCCAACAATGGGCGAAGCAGTTGATCCCCTTAGAGCCGAAGTCCATGCTCTGGCGGAGGATGCCTTTCACCGTCACCTGATTTCTGGTCATGGTGATAGCGAATACCCCGACGAATATCAGATCGTGCATCAAGGCAAACCAAAGCATCTGTCGCTAAGCGGTGCCCGTGCCTTTCTAACTAAGTTGATACAGCGATCGACCTAAGATCGAGAGACAAATTTCTGACGCGATCGTCATATGCAGATCCTGCTGTTGGGAACCCTGCTTATGTTGTATCGGTCTCACTTCAGGCATGTCTCTTTGTTCGTAAAACCTCTGCACAGGGCGCTGATCTGCGATCGACGTACGGCAGTTGACGTGTACAAACTACGCACCAGAGGTAGGGCATTAATGCTGAAAACATTTCGTCGGCTTGTACCGCTGCCAATCATCGCACTGACGTTGATTCCATGCGTGGAAGGTGTAAAGGCAGAAGAAGAACTGATTGATGGGCAGTGCCAACCGAATCCACCCGTCAATGTTGCGGCAAACTGTCGATCGGCTACGTTTATCGACCCAGCAGCGGTTGAGGTCTACAATGAGTCTCGACGGTTCTGGCTCAGAACCGATTACTACGGTAGAAGCTCCGACCAAAACCGAATCGTGCGCTCTATGCTGTATGAAACGGTTGTTTGCACAGAACGAAAAATTGCGACGACAAAAGTAGTGAGTTACACACGCGGCGGTGCTTCGCAGAGTAAAACGCAGCCGCTAGAGTTTATCTTGCCCAAGCAACAAACGCGCACTCAGAGAAGCGCAATCCGGTTTGTTTGCGAACTTAACTAAGCGTTGTAACGCGTTTCTGTATCAAAATCTACCGAACGGATGTAACCAGCCTCTCGATCGCTATGCTCTACTAGAAGACTACTTTACAGAGAGTTGGAGACGGCTATGGCAGTACAGGATGCTGAAGGGTCAGTTGTAGCGGCATTACCAGACGATACGGCAGAGGCACAGGAGAGTGTAGCGCTCCCCGAAACCCACGGACAATTGGTGATTATTGGTGGTGCAGAAGATAAAGAGGGTGATTGCACCATCTTGCGCGAATTCGTCCGTCGGGCAGGCGGTTTGCAAGCACACATTGTGGTGATGACCGTTGCAACAGGGCTACCCGGTGAAGTAGGCGAAACCTATTTGAATTTGTTTGAGCGACTGGGCGTTGAGTCTGTCAAGGTGGTTGATACGGCTAGACGAGAAGATGCCAGCGATCCTAGAGCACTAGAGTTAACTCAGGCAGCAACGGGTGTCTTTTTTACAGGTGGCAATCAAGCGCGTATTACCGAGTGTTTAAAAGATACGGAACTTGATGCCCTGCTGCACAAACGTTTTGCTGAGGGCATCGTCATTGCTGGCACCAGCGCTGGAGCTGCCATGATGCCCGACATGATGATTGTTGAAGGTGAATCGGAAACCAATCCTCGCATGGAAGTGGTGCGCATGGATCGCGGTATGGGTTTTCTGCCCGGTGTCGTCATTGATCAACATTTTGCCCAACGAGGTCGCTTAGGTCGCTTGCTATCTGCGATCGCCCAACAGCCTGTGCATCTGGGCTTTGGCATTGACGAGAACACGGCAATTGCGATTAACGGCAAAGAGCTAGAAGTGATTGGCGAAGGCGCAATTACTATCGTTGATGTGGCAAACATCACCCACAACAACGTTGATGAACTGCTGCGGGATGAACCTCTTGCGCTCTGCAATGCCACACTGCATATCCTGCCGCATCGGTACAAGTTTGATTTGGAAAAGCGCATGCCGATCGACACAGAATAGCTTGTGGCACTGGGTAGCCTTCTTTCGTAAAGGATAGAGAAACAAGGCTCCCTCAATCACTAGCTCAATGAACCACATCAGTGCGTTGCCGTCTTGCAAGAGATGCCGGATTGCTCCAATGTGGCTGTTCAGGTTCCTGGCAACCACTGAGGTCTTTCTCACCAAGCACGATATTAGTTGTCTTGAGGTGTTGTTGCCGCATTCAAGGTTATCGGTCAAGTCGATCACTACCTTCAACTCAGAGCCGCAACCAGCTCCAACACAATGCTTGATCCTAATCTGCTCAACTCTCAGCAGTTTTCTAGTCTTGGTAATATCGTAACGGCTGGCTTGCAGCTCTCTTTCATACGGTTCAAGCCTTATTTACGTATGGCGATCGCTGCCCATTTTGGGTCACTACCACCTGCGTCGTCGCCGAGAAGGGTTTGATCTTCAGCTTCGCAATCCCGATCGTCCCTCAGAAAGTGTTTGAGTTGTGATGATGGCTGCATTAGAGGCATCGAGCACCATCGCTGCAACGCTACATGCCTGCAAAAACTCTGATCTAGTTAACAATAGGCTTATTTGCTTGTTTAACCGTACTTGATAGCGGTTGAACAGGGAGTTTCACGCTTTGGAGGGGCATTTGTATAGACTTGTGTCTGGCACCTTTGACTAAAATTCGTTTCACTGGCGATCTTTACCTCAGACGCAGTGACTGTATAATTGGCTCGTCCTTCGCAAAAGTTAACCTCAGTCAGGGCTGTGTAAGCTGCTTTTACTCGTAGGCTGCTTTTATGCAGGGACTTTTTACAGAGTGTTCCAAAAGCTTTTACTACCAATGCCGCAACGAACGTCGCCCTCCAAAGACACTCCGCTCCTAGGTCTGGCAATGCTTTTAGCGTTGCTGACAGCATCGAAGCCTTTAGTCGCGTTGCTGACGCTTGACCCGGTGCTGGCACAAACGCCTACGCCATCCTTCTCACCGCCACCTGTTGTTCCTAACGGCTCCACGGTCAGGGTAGATGGTTCCAGCAGCATGGCAACCATTAATCAGGCGTTGAAAAAAGCGTACGAAGAGAAGTATGCGGGCACCAGCGTCACTTTGGCAGAGGAAGGTAGCGATGCGGCATTGAAAGCACTGCTGGATGGAAAAGTTGACGTGGCAGCGATCGGTCGCTCACTCACGGCAGAGGAGAAGCAGAAAGGACTGGTAGCAGCTCCGATCGCACGGCACAAGATTGCCATCATCGTGAGTCCCAATAACCCCTTCACAGGAAACATCACGTTTGAGCAGTTTGCCAAGATTTTCCGAGGCGAAATCAAAAATTGGTCGGAGTTGGGTGGTGCTCCAGGTCTGATTCGGTTTGTCGATCGTCCAACCTTCAGCGACACTCGCCAAGCATTCCGCCCCTACCCTGTGTTTCAGAAAGCGCCCTTTAAGGCAGGCGAGAACACCAGGCAAACCGCTAAAGACAGTACAGATGAGGTTATTCAGGCGCTAGGAACCGATGGCATTGGGTACGCGATCGCGGATCAGGTGCTCGATCGCCCAGACGTTCGCATCATTTCGATGCACAAAACCTTGCCCGATGACCCGCGTTATCCATTCTCGCAACCGTTGGCATACGTGTATAAAGGCACTCCTAGTCCTGCTGTCCTCGCCTTTTTAGGCGTTGCTACAGCACCTGCCAGTAAGGGCATCATCGAAGCGGCACGAGAAACGGGTACAAAAGCGGCGGCGGATGCCAGCCCAATCCCTTCCAGTCCGTCGCCCATATCGCCTAGCCCAGAGACAAGCCCAACTGCGACACCAGATGTCGCTGCTGTGCCTCCTGGAACTACCGCTGAAACACGCGGCGGATTCCCCTGGTGGCTGTTGCTGTTGCCCTTGGCGGGTTTACTGCTCTGGTTTTGGCTGAAGGGTCGTCGTCCTGGAGCAGACCCCGTAGCGCCACCACCAGCACCGCCCGATCGCCTTCCTACGCCCGCCCCACCGCCAGCACCAGATGTTGCAGCCACAGGCGCTGTCCCGACCAGCGCTACGATTGCAGCAGGCGCGGGAGTCGCTGGCGCTGGGCTGGCTGGTGCTGCCGCGATCGCCAGTCATAACGAGGCAACGGAGAGTGCCGCGATCGACGATGCTGCGATCGACTACACCTCGATCGAGCCGCCCATTGTACCTGCTGCCGATGTGTCTGCTCCCGCTGTTGGTTCACCAGGAGACAGTGGGCTTCCTGGCGCTGCCGTGCTGGCAGGCGGAGTGCTGGCGGCTGGCGCTGGCGCTGCTGCACTGGCTGGGCTGGCGGCTGGCGGTACGGCTGCCCGTAGCAAAATCACGCTAACTCCATATCCTGATCAGCAAGCCTATGCGGAATGGGATACGCCCGCCGACCATAAAGCTGAACTGCAACACCAGGGCGGACGTACGCTCAAGTTGCGGCTGTATGATGTGACTGGTCTGAATCTGGCTGAGCAACGCCCTCAGAGTTTTCAAGAATTTTCGGTTGCGGAAGATGCAGTGCAACATATGTCAGCGATTCGACCCGATCGCGATTACATTGCTGAAATAGGCTATGTGACGGAAGATCATTACTGGCTGTCACTGGCACGCTCTAATTCGATTCGCATTCCGTCACCGTCTGAAGGTGTGGCGGTAGTCGGTGGTACAGCCCTGGCAGCCGGAGCAGGATTGGCAGTATTGGGCACGCTGGATAACAAAGCCCAAACCGATGTCGAAGCGACCAAATATGATGTGGGGCAAACTGACCTCAGCAGCGAAGCACTGGCTTCAGTGGACGAGGGGCTACCTGATCTACCAGAGGGCTACGGTGAAAGCCGCATCGTTCTCATGCCCCGTGATCCGCAGTGGGGCTATACCTACTGGGATGCACCCCAGGAGCATAAAGAAGAGCTACGGCAGCAGGGTGGACAGCGCCTTGCTCTGCGGCTGTATGACGTGACGGATGTCGATCTCGACCATGCCAGTGCTCACAGTTTGCAGCAGTTTGACTGTGACGAGTTGGCGCGCGACTGGTACGTACCCATTCCTGTGAGCGATCGCGATTACCTTGCCGAAATTGGCTACCTCACGGGTGATGGTCGTTGGCTGCTGCTGGCGCGATCGAACCCTGTTCGCATCCCACCAATCTACCCGTCTGACTGGTTTGAAGACCAGTTCATCTCGGTCGCCTGGGATGACGATCTGCGCGGTGCGACCCTGCTAGATTTAGTCTCCCCTAAAACGCCTGCCGCTACTACAGCCGCCAGCCCTCTTTACGCGCAAATCTTTGGGCTGGCTCAATCCACCGAGGCACTCCGCCTCGCAGGTTCCCTCTTCGGCTCGATGCAGCATATCGCTGGTTCCATGCAACAGATGCCACAGCAGTCTGTCAGCTCTTACGTTTTTCCATCCGGCGTGGGGGCATGGGCATTACCCGGTGTACCGACGGTTTCTGGCTTAACAATGTCAGGGGTTGGCATGTCAGGAATTGGGTTTGGAGCGTCTATGCCGCCGATCCGAGCGCGTAAATTCTGGCTGGTTGCCGATGCTGAACTCATCATTTATGGCGCGACAGAGCCTGATGCTACTGTGACGATCGACGGTCGTCCTATTCCACTCAATCCCGACGGCACCTTCCGCTTTCAGATGTCCTTCCAGGATGGTGTACTCAATTTTCCAATTATTGCTGTTGCTGCGGATGGCGAACAAACGCGCGCTATTCGCATGACGTTCAACCGTGAAACCCCTCACCGCCATACCAATGCAAAGGACGAAGCAGTGGATGAATTGTTCTAAATTCTCTGGTTCAGCTTTAACAGCGTGAAAGAAACACTAGAAGCTTCCATCTATATGTTTTACTTGAACAGTCAGGCATTGGCGTTTGTGCTGGATCACTCTGTAGCCCTACGCGAACTAGCGCAAATTGATTTTGGAGAACACAATGGCGAATGCAGTTGGGATGGTTGAAGTGCTGGGTCTCCCCCCTGCATTGTCAGTAGCCGATACGATGTGCAAGGCGGCTAACGTCACACTCGTAGGGACGGAAAAAGTCAGTGGTGCTCGTTATACGGTGATTGTTCGCGGTGATGTTTCTGAAGTCAATATGGCAGTAGAAGCGGGCGTGGAGGCAGCGAAGCGGATCATCGGAGACAAGCCGCTCTACCTTTCCTCTCACGTCATTGCCCGCCCCAGCGAAAACTTAGAGTATGTCCTAAAGTCGATGAGACCGAACGCAAAACTTGCGCAATATCTTGAGCGAGCCACCGATCGCCCACCGCTGGTCAGTTAAACCACAGCTAACTCGACTAGATGCGGTTTGGACGCTCCCCTTGTGAGCGGTCAAGCGGTTTTGCTATAGGCGATCGGTGGCTTAACGAGTTCTATACTCCTTGCTGCTTAAACCATGCCTGGAGTTTCTTCCAGCCATCTTTTGCGTCAGCCTCCCGGTAAGACGGGCGGTAGTCCGCAAAGAAAGCATGAGACGCATCAGGATACACAACGATTTCAGACTTGCTGCTGCCAGACTTGAGGCGATCGCGCATTTGCTCCACCGTAGTCAGCGGAATGCCCGTATCTTTGCCACCATAAAGCCCTAGCACAGGCACTTTCAACGTCGAAGCAACATCAACCGGATACTTCGGCATCAGTGCATTTGCATCGCCGACTAACCGTCCATACCACGCGACACCCGCTTTAACATTGGGATTATGAGCCGCGTAGAGCCAGACGATGCGACCACCCCAGCAAAAGCCCGTCGTTGTTAGCTTTGCCGCATTTCCCTTTGAGTCACTCACTGCCCAGGCTACCGTTGCATCAAGATCAGACATTACCTGAGCATCCGGCACTTTAGCAACGATCGGGCGAATTTCATCCACGCTGCTGAGCTTGAGAACATCGCCCTGCCGCGTAAAGAGCTGGGGCGCGATCGCCACGTAGCCCAGTTTGGCAAAGCGACGGCAAACATCCTCAATATGCGCGTGTACACCAAAAATTTCGTGGAGCACCAGCACGATCGGAAAGTTAGTGCCTTTCGCTGGCATCGCTCGATAAGCGGGGATCGAAGGAACATCCTTGGTAGGGATTTTGACTGCACCTGCGATGATTCCTTCCGCACTGGTGTTGATTACGCTGGCAGCGATCGGCTGGACTGCAAGTGCAAAACCACCAGCAAAGGCAGCCGTAACCATAAATCGGCGACGTGTAAATTCTGGCATGACGTTGATTGTTAGCGTTAGAAGTCCAGCTTCGATCTTAAGCCGTTAAAAATTTGCTCCAACGCGCAATAATGCCTTTCACCGTTGCAATAGTGTCCCTCAGCCAGATTCGATCATAACGTTATACAACGCTTTGAACAGAAGGCGAGGCTCTAGGCAGAGATAATTGTAAGAGCTTGACGCGATCGCTGTGCGTTCTGCATCCTGGTTAGATTAGCCTCGCTGGATGCTGACCGCTATCCGTTTGTAGAGAGCTTTAATTTACCTAACAGGGCGATAAATTGAATCAACCGATTGAACCAAAGAGTATGGAAAAAACTGAAGAAGCGTCCTTGAAACGAGTGTTTGGCTTACCGACACTCGTCATTTACGGCGTTGGTGATATTCTCGGCGCTGGCATTTATGCAGTGGTGGGCAAAATTGCCGGACTGGCGGGCACTCTCGTCTGGGCTTCGTTTCTGGTAGCGATGTCAGTCGCGGCACTGACTGCCTTAAGCTATGCCGAACTCGGTAGCCGCTTTCCGCTGAGTGGAGGCGTTGCCTGCTTTGTGCATCGAGCCTTTCGCACCGATTGGCTCTCCGTTATCGTCGGTTGGCTCATGTTTTGCACCTGTATTGTTTCAATGGCGACCCTTTCCAAAGCGTTTGCAGGCTATTTGACCACCTTCGCTCCCGTTTTTCCAGCCTGGTTGGTTGTTCTGGCGCTTTTCTGCGGTCTTGCCTTCATTAATTTTCGAGGAATGCAGGAATCGTCAAGCCTCAATATTTTTTGTACGACGCTTGAGGTTTCAGGTCTCCTGGTTGTGATTTTGGTATCAGTCCTCTTTATCAGTGGTGGCGGCACTGCTGGCAATGTGGCTGTGACGGCTCCTGTAGTGAGTGGTCAAACCTTGGGCTGGGTTGCCATTCTTCAAGGTGCCGCACTTGCCTTCTACGCTTTTATTGGGTTTGAAGACATCGTCAATGTTGCGGAAGAAGTCAATAATCCTGAGCGCAATGTGCCCAGAGCTATTTTGCTGGCACTCGGTATTGCTGGAGTGATTTATGTTCTCGTTTCCTGGCTTGCCACTCAAGTCGTGACTCCTGCGGAACTGTCTGCTTCTGGTGCACCACTGCTGGATGTGGTGCGTCGGGCACAGCCAAATTTTCCAGGCGTGGTATTTACCTTCATTGCGCTGTTTGCGGTGCTCAATACGGCGCTGCTGAACTTTATTACTGCCTCGCGGCTGCTTTTTGGGATGTCACGTGATGGGTTGCTGCCTGCCTGGTTTAGCAAACTACATGCAACACGCGCCACGCCCTACCGCACGATCGTCGTCATTTTGCCGATCGCCATCTTTCTGGCGCTATCAGGTACACTCCAATTTCTGGCAGGCACCACCGCAACGCTCATTCTCGCCATGTTCTGTTTAGTGAATTTGTCGCTGCTCATCATTAAACGTCGAGAAGGCAACGCTGATGGGTTTCGAGTGCCTGCGATCGTTCCCATATTGGCGCTGGTTTCCAACCTTGTGCTGATTGCCTTCGCGTCTAAGGAAAGCCACCTTTTAGCCGCCGCCTTCACAGGTCTGGGCTTCCTCCTCGTCCTGGTACGAAAAGCCTTGATGAAACCGAGTGCCGCCTAGTGCCAGTTGCCTCAGAGACTAAGACTTCTGTAGTACTTGATCAAAGTACTGATGCCTGACAAAGGGGCAGGATTTACAATAAAGTTGTACTAGTGTGAAGCAGTTCTCAGGATGCTTATGTCAATCCAGTTTCGGTTTCATCCAGAGAAAGCTGTTGAAGCCGCAGCGGTCTTCCTCAAGCTGCATGGTAAGCCTATGAAGTATTTAGGTTTACTGAAGATGCTTTATATTGCTGATCGTTTTGCGTTGGAACGTATGGAGCAGCCCATTACTGGTGATCATTACGTGTCAATGGATTACGGTCCTGTCCTTAGCGGCGTTTATGACCTGATTAAGGGAAAGCCTGTAGATGATGCTTTACCGCTCTGGTCTAAGTTTGTTTCTCCTCGCAGTGAAAACCAAGTTTTCTTATTGGATGATCCAGGAAACGAAGATCTTTGTGAAGAGGAAGAGGAAATTATTCAGCAGGTTTATCGATCGTTCGGGCATCTTGATCCTTTTGATGTAGCTGAGTGGACTCACGACCTTCCGGAGTGGAAAAACCCGCATGGTTCTACAATTCCGATTCTAGTAGAAGACATTCTCAAAAATGTGGGCAAGAGTGGCAGGGAAATCGAGGAGATTCAGCAGGAAGCCATTCGAGAAGCTTACTTAGATGGAGTCTTGAATGTCCAGCATCACCATTAATTTGGGCGATGCCTTCTTGTTGGATACGCCTCCCAACAGCGAGCATCTTTACATTGCCATTGCACAAATGTCTGAAGATGACTATCTGTTTGTCAATGTCACTAGCCGCAGACCTAATTCTGAATCTGCCTGTGTTCTTCTCCCTTGTTCAGACGTACCAGGCTTTATAGTCCGTGAGTCGGTAATCGCTTATCAGTTTGCCCGTCAGATGAATGCGATTGAACTGGCTGGGTTGATTACTGCTGGTAGTCCTATTCCCAAAGGAGTTTGCTCGGCTACTGTTTTGGCACAAATTCAGCAAGGTGGTTTAAATTCTAAGCGGTTGAGGAATCGTTACAAAGCTGCTCTTAAGACCTTTTTGGGAATACCATAAGCTGACTGCCGTCAGTAGTCTTACAAAAGTCGATAGCATTTAATTCTCGCTCCTAAGGCTTTAGCGACAGCAATTGTCACAGTGCCCACAACGTAAGCTGGTTGCCTCTGCTTCAAACCCAAACGCTTTCAGCAAGCATTGCCAGCGACAGTCTCGCGTTTTGAGGTAGTCGGTCATCTGCTTGGCAGCATGAGCGTTGGTTTGTCCAGAAGAATGAGCCTTTCCAGGCTTCATCACGTAGTGGAAGGGATCAGACCATTCGAGCTGTCCGGTGCTGTTGAGAAGAGAGAGGGCGATCGCGCCATCCTTAAATTCTCGACTGACGCTGGTGACGTTCCCTTGAGATGGCAATTTGTGGCTGAGTGCTTGAGCCGATCGCTGCTGCTTTGCTGCCTGTTGGATAAAAAACTGTCGACGCTGTTTGTCATCTGGGTCAAGAAAACCCGTTGTTTCGCTAATGAGCGTCAAGGCAGTAGCAGGTTTGCCATCCCGTCCCGATCGCCCGACTTCCTGCACGTATTCTGATAGCAACAACGGCGAGTGAAAATGCACTACCCAGCGGACATTTGGCTTGTCGATGCCCATACCAAACGCACAGGTGCAGATGACAAACTGCGTTGAACCGCCCAACCAGGCTTTTTCCATCTGTCGTCGCTCATCGGGACTTAAGCCCGCGTGATAGGCTGCTGTCTGAAAACCTTGCTGCGAAAGCCATTCTGCTAATAATTCACTGTCTCGACGGGTGCGAACATAGACCAAGCCCGCCTGTCCTGGTCTTGCTTGAATGAACTTCAGCAGTTGCTGCCGCCGCTGTCTCGGTGTCCAAACTACCTGCACATTGAGGTGCAAATTGGCGCGATAGGGATTGAGCCGAAAAACCTCTGGCTGCTGGAGTTGCAGCACTCGCTGGATCGTTTGCTGCGCGTCGGGATTGGCAGTTGCAGTGAAGGCAGCGATCGCCATCTTCGTCCCTTCTGGCTTAGACTTCAGCAATGCCGATCGCACCATACCTAACCGATAATACGCTGGACGAAACGTATCGCCCCATTGCACCAGGCAATGCGCCTCATCCAAAACCAGCCCGTTAATCTTTAGCTCTGGCTGACATAACCGCTCCCACACAGGCTCACTCAGCAGCGTTTCAGGCGAAAGATAGAGCAACCGCAAGCTTTGATTCTCTAGTGCCCACAGCGTTTGTCGGCGCTGCTGCTTTGACACTTCACTGTGCAGCAGGGCGGCTGGCAGACGGCGCTGACGCAATTCCTGCACCTGATTTTCCATTAGCGCCACTAAGGGCGAAACGACGATCGTCAACCCGGTTTGCATCAACGCTGGTAGCTGAAAGCAAATGGATTTGCCCCCACCTGTCGGCATAATGATCAGCGCATCCCGTTGCTCTAACAAGCACTGGACGATCTCTCCCTGCGGCGATCGAAAATCTGCATAGCCCCAGATTTGTTGTAACTTAGCGCGAATGGTTTCACGCACCAACACAGCCTGATGATTCATGCTAGATTTCCCCGATGGCAAAGCGCTGTCGATCGCATTGCCTCAGCATTCCCATCTTTGCAACGCGAATTGAACCATTTTCTCTAAAACGATCGTTAGACGTTTGGCGCTCTATTCCAGCAGCACAAACGGCATCAAATCATTAGAGTCTCTATGTCAAGCAATTTCAAGGCTGACAACGAGCGTTAGATATGCCCAGTGACAGCTCATCTGACCGCAGCCATAATAGAGGGGCTGAGGCAGAACCGCAATGAGGGCGTGCCAGATGAGTTTGACGGCGCAACAGCTAGAGGCAATGATGCCAGATGCCAGCCAGCTTTTAAGCAATGAGCCAGAGATGGAGAGTTCACTACATTACGCCCAACTGGCGCTTCTGGTTGCCTGTTTAGAGTTCTTATGGCGGGAACGGAATGACTTTTTCATTGGGGCAAATCTCACGGTTTACTTTAGTCGGCAACAACTGCGAAACCGAGACTTTCGGGGACCCGACTTCTTCCTGGTCAAACAAACGCAGAAGCAGCCGCGTAACGCCTGGGTTGTGTGGGAAGAAGACGGTAAATATCCCAACCTGATCATTGAGCTGCTCTCTGTTTCAACGGCGGACACCGATCGCTCCCTCAAAAAAGCGCTGTATCAAGATCGGTTTCGTACGCCAGAATATTTTTGGTTTTCACCCGAAACATTGGAATTTGCTGGCTTCCGATTAGCGGGACATGACTATCAGCCCCTTTCACCCAACACAAACGGCTGGCTTTGGAGCGAGGAACTAGACCTTTATCTGGGCATTGATGCAGAACAACTGCGTTACTTTACGGCTGAGGGTAGTTTGGTGCCAACGCCAGAAGAAGCCGCTTTACAGGCAGACCAACGAGCGGAACGCTTGGCTGATCAATTACGATCGTTGGGTGTAGAGCCAGATCAAATGCACTGAAACAGTGGTGCATCGGTTACACCATTAGCCAGATCTACAGCGCCATGCGCGATCGCCGAACGCCTACACTCCGTTGCCCAAAACAGCTCCAAAGACACTGAAAAATGCCTTTTCACAAATAGAACACTTGTTCTAAATAGTGTTATGAATAGGAAGAATACGATCGTTTCGCTCACACGATCGTTGAGAGGCTACACTAAACACGGACTTTTCTCCCCTAAGCGGCTTAGTTAAGCTGTGTACATTAAGCGTCTAGAACTTTCCAACTTTAAATCCTTTGGTGGCACAACGCCGATTCCGTTGCTGCCCGGTTTTACGGTGGTGTCTGGACCCAACGGTTCTGGGAAATCGAATTTACTGGACGCGCTGCTGTTTTGCCTCGGTCTGGCAGGCTCGAAAGGGATGCGGGCAGAGCGACTTCCCGATCTGGTGAACCATACGCAAAGCACTCGCGGTCGCGCTACGGTCGAAGCAAGCGTCACCGTCACCTTTGATCTATCCGATGAGCCGGAGTTATTGGAAGACGCGATCGAACGACAGGTTAACAGCGACGGCTCCATGCGCCAGGAAGATTCATCTAACGAACCTCATAACGGCAATGGTCACATAGAAAACGGGCACTTACAGAATGGCAATGGAACGCGACCCATCCGTACAGAATGGAGCGTTACCCGCAAGCTGCGCGTCACCCAGCAAGGCACCTACACCTCCAACTATTACATCAACGGCGAACCCTGCACCCTGACGGAACTTCACGAAGAGTTGAACCGTTTGCGCGTCTACCCCGAAGGCTACAACGTCGTCCTGCAAGGGGACGTAACTCGCATTATCTCCATGAATGCCCGCGAACGCCGCGAGATCATTGATGAACTGGCAGGTGTGGCAACGTTCGATCGCAAGATCAACCAGGCAAAAGAAAAGCTGGATGCCGTCAAAGACCACGAAGACCGTTACCACATCGTTGAAAAAGAACTGATCGACCAGCGCGATCGGCTTGCCCAAGATCGCATCAAAGCCGAAAAATACAAAAAGCTGCGGCACGAACTGCAAACCAAAGAGCAGTGGGAAATCGTCATCCGCTATCAGCAGTCCTTTCAGAGTGCTCAGCGACTACGAGAACAGCTTGAAGGGGGCGATCGTGAACACGCCGATATCACGACCCAACTTGAAACTCTGACAACTGCAATCCAACAAGCAACAGGTGAACTGGAGCAACTGAATGCCCGTGTCCGTGCGTTAGGCGAAGACGAGCAGTTGGCACTCCAGTCCACGCTGGCAACCCGCGAGGCAGAACTCCGTCAACTCCAGCGACAAGAGCACGATTTACAGGCAGCCAGTCGAGACGTAGCCGCAAAACTCGCGCAAACCCAACGAGAGCTTCAGGAACACGTGCAGGCGATCGACACCCTCGCCCAGCAGCAAACCGCAGAAGCGCAACTCATTGCTGCTCGACAGCAAGAGCGAGATCAGGCAAAACAAACCCTGGAGCAAAGCCGTGAAGCCGCCAATGCGTCAGCCGCCAGTGCCGAAGCTTGGGTGCAGGAGCAAACGGCTTTGCATCATGCGATCGAAACGCTAGTCGATACCCTGGAACCGCAACGTACCGAGCAGGCACAGCTACAGGAGCGCACCCGCCAGCTAGAGCGCCAGCTTCAGGAGCAAACGCAAGCACTAGAAACGACACAGCAACGGTTAACCGATCGCCAAACGCAAAAAGCGGACGTTGAAACACGGTTATTAGCAACTCAAGAGCAGATCCAGGCGATCGCTCAAAGCCTTGCTGCTGCCGAACAAGAACTCCAGATTCAGCAAGAAACCCAGACGCGACTCCTGCACGAACAGCGCGAAAAGCAGCGACGACTCGATAAACTCGAAGCTCAAACGCAGGCAATTCAGGAAGCGCAGGGCACCCACGCGACTCAAGTCATTCTGCAAATGGGTTTGACAGGCGTTTGCGGACTGGTCGCTCAGTTGGGACGAGTTGATCCCCGCTTCCAACTGGCGCTCGAAACGGCAGCAGGTGCACGGTTAGGGAATCTGGTTGTCGAACATGACGCGATCGCCGCTGCTGGCATCGAAATCCTGAAACAAAAACGAGCTGGACGCGCTACATTTTTACCGCTGAATAAGCTTCAGTCTGGACGAACTCCTTCTGGTAACGGTGTGCGATCGCTCTCTGGTTGTGTTGACTACGCTATTAATTTAGTGGACTTTGACGATCGCTACCGCAATGTATTCGCTCACGTTTTCGGCACCACCGTTGTGTTTGAAACCCTCAGCGCTGCCCGTCGTCACATGGGTCAGCACCGTATTGTGACCCTGGATGGCGAACTGCTTGAAACCAGCGGTGCCATGACAGGCGGCAGCAGCAGTCAGCGGCAGTCCATTCACTTTGGCACGGTCGAAGCAACCGAGTCGGCGGAAGTGGTGTCACTGCGCGATCGCCTGCACGAAATCGATCGCATCCTCGATCGCTGCGACCACGCCATGCAGCGGGCAACCCAGCTCACCAAAGAACGGACTCAGGCATTGGCAGAAGCCCGACAGCAACACCGCGAGGCACAGCTTCAAACCGAACAATTGGATGCCGACCGTCAAAATCTCACTGCTACGCTTGCCCAGATCCAAACGCAGTTGGCTCAAAACACGCAGGAAATGGCGATCGCCCAGACGCGCCTGCAAACCCTCGAAGCCGAGCTTCCCGCTCAAGATCGTCAGCTACAAACGCTACGGCAGACATTGGCAGACCTGGAACAATCTCAAACTCACAGCGAATGGCAGCACATTCAAACCGCCCTTCGCGCTCAAGAAACTGAACTCTCCCAGCGAGAACTGGCAGTGCGATCGCTCGAACAACGGCTGCAAGATTTAGATAATCAACGTCAGCGATCGCAAGAAAAAATTCAGCAGGGGCAGGAACGTTTAGAGGACTATCGGACGCAGCAAACAACGCAAATGCAGCAGCAGTCAGCGGTCAGCGGTCAGCAGTCAGCCTTGCAGGCACAAATTGGCGAAACGCAGGCGGCACTGGCGGAATTGGAAAAACGGTTGGGGCTGGAGAAGCAAACCCGCGATCGTGCCGAGCGTCAGTTGCGTGAACAGCAAACGAAGCAGCAGGAATTGACCTGGCAGCAGCAGAAACTTCAGGAAACGCAGCAGGCACGTCGAGACGAATTGACGGCTCTCCAGGTGCAGCTAGAAGCACAACAGCCCGACTTGCCCGATCCCTTGCCCAAAATTCCCGATACGGCAACCCGCGACTTGGTAGAGCTACAGCACGAACTGCGATCGCTCCAGAAGCGCCTTCAGGCAATGGAACCCGTGAATATGCTGGCGCTGGAAGAGTACGATCGCACCCAGGCACGACTTGAAGAACTCACCGACAAACTCCATACTCTGCAAGAAGAGCGTACCGAACTCCTCCTCCGCATTGAGAACTTTACCACGCTTCGCCAACGTGCTTTCAAGGAAGCCTTTGATGTAGTCAACCTAAACTTCCAGTCTATTTTTGCCACGCTTTCGGATGGTGACGGGCACCTACAGCTAGAAGACTCGCAAGACCCATTTAACGGAGGATTGAATCTCGTGGCTCATCCCAAAGGTAAGCCCGTTCAGCGTCTCGCCTCGATGTCTGGTGGTGAAAAATCGCTCACGGCACTCAGCTTCATCTTTGCCTTGCAGCGCTACCGTCCCTCGCCCTTTTACGCCTTTGACGAAGTGGATATGTTTTTGGATGGGGCAAACGTAGAGCGATTAGCTAGAATGATCAAACAGCAGGCGCAGGAAGCACAGTTTCTTGTGGTCAGCCTACGACGACCCATGATTGAATCTGCCGATCGCACGATCGGGGTCACTCAGGCACGTGGGGCATACACGCAAGTTCTGGGTATTAACCTACTGCCTCAAAGCGCCTCCGTCTAAGTTAACTGCTGTATGATTTCACCGCTATATGATTTGATAGTGATCATGCTTCGATGATCGGGATTTGACAAACAGGATTCGACCCATAATGGCATTTGAAGAGATCCGCCAACGCTCAGACCTTCTTGGCACACAGGTTATCACCCGCGACACTGGCAAAAAGCTGGGTGTTGTCAGTCAACTTTGGGTCGATATCGACCAGCAAGAAGTGGTTGCCCTCAGCCTGCGTCCAAATATCCTGTACGGTACACCCCAGCCTATGCTCTTAAGCAGCATTCGGCAGATTGGGGATGTCATTCTGGTGGATAACGACGATGTGATTGAGGATATTGATGTCGAGTCGTACAGCAGCCTGATTAATTGCGAAGTCGTCACCGAAACAGGCGAACTGTTGGGTAAGGTGCGCGGCTTTAAGTTTGATATCGACAACGGCAAGGTGACATCATTGATTCTGGCATCGATCGGTCTCCCCCTCATTCCCGATCAGATTGTCAGCACCTATGAATTATCCGTAGACGAAGTTGTAAGCAGCGGACCCGATCGCCTCATCGTGTTTGAGGGATCAGAGGAACGCCTGGATCAACTGTCTGTCGGTGTGCTGGAACGACTTGGCATTGGTAGCCCTTCCTGGGAGCGCGACGAGGAAGACAGCTATGTTGCGCCTGTTCGTGCTGACAATCAGCTTGGCACTGGGCTACGTACCCCGATCGCCACTCCTGTACGCCAAAAAGAACCCGTCATTCAAGAAAACTGGGACGATGACAACTGGAACGACGCGCCACCTCGCCAGTTGCGTCAACAGCAGCGTCGATCGATGCCTCTTGATTATGACGAGGACGAGAAAGACAATTGGGATGAGGCAACGCTGCCTACCCGCGATCGCTACGCTCAGCGTCCAGCGCCCCAACAGCCTTATCCTGACGTTGAATACGAAGACGAAGATCTGGACGGGGATGCGTGGGAAGATGAAACGCAAAAGCCTTTGCCCTACCAGCCGCCTCGCATCAATATTCCTGAGAAAACAAAAGCCCCAGAATACGAAGAAGAGGGCTATTAAGGTTTGCCAGGTATTGGTTTTGGGGTTTTAGCCTGATAACGCCTCGGTTTTTTCAAGAAGTTAAGCCGCTGGCAGTGATAGGCGGTTCTCCTCACTTGGGCGATCGTGCGTGAGCGACTACAATGAGGGGACTAAAATATAACGTTTTGTAACGTGAATCCCACAAACTTACAGCAAATTTCCGTCCAGCTAGGAAGCCAGAGCATGAAGGATCGCATGTTGGGGCTGGTATCTCTGCGCGAAGTCTCCGCTGAAGAAGCGGTGCCGCTGATCAAGAAAGTGCTCAACGATGAGAGCATTCAGGTGCGATCGATGGCAGTTTTCGCCTTGGGCTTGAAGCAAACCGATGAGTGCTACCCACTGTTGCTCGATATTCTCACCAATGAGCCAGACTATGGCATTCGAGCGGACGCAGCCGGAGCGTTGGGCTATCTGGAAGATCCAAGAGCGCTGGAGCCGTTAGTCCGAGCTTTTTACGAAGATACCGATTGGCTGGTGCGATTCAGCGCGGCAGTGTCGCTTGGCAACCTGAAAGATCCTCGTGCGTATGATGCGTTGATTCAAGCGCTCGACAGCAAAGAGGTGGTGCTGCATCAGGCGGCGATCGCAGCATTGGGCGAAATCAAGGCGATCGATGCCGTTGATCACATCTTGCGGTTTGCTCAAGCGGAGGACTGGCTGGTGCGGCAACGTCTCGCCGAAGCGCTAGGCAACTTGCCAAGCCCCAAGAGCATCTCGGCGCTGAAATATCTGGAAAAAGATAACCATCCCCAAGTCGCTGAAGCGGCGAGAATTGCCTTACAGAAGCTAGCAGCATAGCCTACCATCAAGATCCCCGACTTCTTCAAGAAGTCGGGGATCTAAAGCTTTAAGGTGCTTAAGTTAACCAGGCAACGATCGCACCCCTACTGGCATCCAAGCCCTTATAAACCAGCGAATCTGGTGGCATAGAGTGAAGTGCAGACACCAGACTGGCTTTCAATTTGGGATGCTGCTTGATGGCGTGACAATCTCTAAAGTAGGTGCGAATCGTGAACAGGGCAGCATCACAGTCGGGCAAGCCCCAAACAACTTGGCGTTCCATTCTGAGATAGAGTTGCGGATTTTTTGGATCAAACGCTCTGCCCTGCCAGGTATCGATCGCCACACCAGCAGGCGGCACGGGATGATGGTTTAAGCGTGTGTCGGTGCTGAGTCCCCAGGCAAAGCGCACCGAGGGCTTGCGGGTGATCATCGTGTGAACGATCGCGTTTCCTCTTTGATTCATCGCTGCCATGCCTGCAACGGGTGCATGAACTGTCGCAAAGTTTTGACCGATTTTTGACTCGGCTGACCAGTGGTTGGGGTAGCAAAGATGAATCGCGCTGATCCAGTGACGATCGCCCGATCGACTAACAACGGTGACATCTTCTTGCAGTTGCGCGGCTAAGGCATCCAGCGCAGAGCTATAGGACGGTACAATAGGGTTCGCTGCTTCCACCTGCTGTAGCTGGTACGCAGCATTAAGGTACAGCGTTTCTCCGGTAAGCTGGCTATGAAACGTCAAGATGCCATTTGCCTGTAATTTCAGTTGAAAGTGCTGCGGCTGTTCCTGTACGAGACGCTGGGTGATGAAGTGAGCGATCGCGCCTGCCACAGCATCCGTGTAGTCGTGGGTCTGATAATACTTGCTTAACCGCTCTGCCCGCGCCAGCCGCTTCATCTGGCGATAATGCACAAAGTTGCTGTCAAATTGAAACACCTGTCGATCGGCGTTACCATTGCCAAAGTCAGTACCCAACGGCACTAATCCCGGTTTCACATCATAACGTCCATGCGCTAGAGGAAAGTAGTACGCTGAATCGTGACACACCTCAACGGTTGGTGCTTCTTGCAGGTGTCGATCGGTAGAAAAAGCCATAGCCACCCTCCTGTTTTATGGATCTTTTTCAGCAGCATCGCTTAGACGTGACGGAGGCGGAAGCACCGCTGGCAGCACGGTTGCGTCCCCGCACGTTGGATGAGTTTGTGGGGCAGGATGCGATCGTCGGACCAGGGCGACTGCTGCGACGGGCAATCCAGGCAGACCAACTCTCCTCACTTATCTTCTACGGACCACCAGGAACGGGAAAAACGACGCTGGCAAGGATTATTGCTAACACCACCCAGGCACATTTTATTGCGATTAACGCGGTGCTGTCTGGCGTGAAGGAGATTCGAGAGGCGATCGCGGCGGCTCAAGACAAACGTGGCATGTACGGACAGCGGACGATTCTCTTCGTAGACGAAGTGCATCGGTTTAACAAAGCACAGCAGGACGCACTGCTGCCCTGGGTGGAAAACGGCACCGTGATTCTCATTGGCGCGACGACTGAGAATCCCTATTTTGAGGTGAACAAAGCGCTAGTCAGTCGATCGCGCTTGTTCCAACTCAAGCCACTGGACGAACAGGATCTACGGAATGTCGTGCAACAGGCATTGCAGGACGACGATCGCGGCTACGGCAAGCTCAACGTGCAGTTGGATCAGGACGCGATCGATCATCTAGTGAATGTCGCCAACGGTGATGCCCGTGCGCTGTTGAATGCTCTGGAACTGGCAGTCGAAACCACACCACCGGATGACGCAGGCAGCATTCACATCACGCTGTCGGTTGCAGAAGAGTCCATTCAGCGTCGTGCCGTCCTGTATGACAAAGAAGGGGATGCTCACTTTGATACCATCAGCGCGTTTATCAAAAGTGTGCGCGGCTCTGACCCTGATGCAGCGCTTTACTGGCTGGCACGCATGGTTTACGCAGGCGAAGATCCACGCTTTATCTTTCGTCGGCTGCTGATTTTGGCGGGTGAGGATATCGGGATGGCAGACCCCGACGCGATCGCGATCGTTCATGCCTGTGCCGAAACGTTCGATCGCATCGGTCTACCCGAAGGTCGCTATCCCCTCGCTCATGCCACCCTTTACCTGGCAACGGCTCCCAAATCCAACAGCGTCATGGGCTTTTTCGATGCGCTGGCTGCTGTGGAGCAAGAACGCGAAGGCGATGTTCCCAATCCCTTAAAAGACTCCAACCGGGACAAGAAAGGGTTTGGACATGGCGCGGGCTACCTCTATCCCCACGCCTACCGTGATCATTGGGTGGCACAGCAGTATTTGCCCAGTAGCCTGCAAGGTCAGGTGTTTTACCAACCGTCCGCTCAGGGCTTTGAGGCAGCGATTCAAACTCAGGTCGCACGACAGCGCGAAGCACAACTGGCAGCACTGGTAGACGATGGTGCATTCTCTGACGCGCTGACTTTTAGCCCTGTGGATTCGGCACAAGAGCGCTGGCTGCAACGCACAGTAGGGCAGGCAGGCGATCGACTGGGAGCCGTGCGCGATCGCCTCTTTGCCCTCGCGTCTCCACAGCGGCATCATGTCGTGCTGGATCTCAACGCTGGCAGTGGCTTGCTCACCTGGGAAGCGATCCGACAGGTGCCCGAAGGTAGTGTGGTTGCCTGTGTTCGTACCCCAAAGGATGCCGACGCATTGACCCAGCAAGCCGCTGCTTTACCAGAACTCACGCGCCCGATCGTGCTGCAAGCCTCCCTTACGGAGTTGCCGATTGTTCTAAACGCACAGGCAACTGATCTACGGTTTGATCGCATTGTGGGACGCAACGCGTTGATGCGAGAAGTGGACAAAGCAGGCATTGTGCGATCGCTTCTCAACTGGCTCCAACCCAACGGCACCGTCACTTTAGCGGAATCTGTTCCCCGGCAGGCACAGCGCCTTTATCAACTGCTCGATCCTGCATGGCTTTCTACTAAGCTCTATCAAACGCTGGCGCAGGCAGAAGATGCCATCTACACTCAGCCCGACGATCCGATGGTGAATTGGGATGTACCAGATCTACGAACCAGCTTTGAAACCGCTGGCTTCACGGTTGAGATTCAGCTTGAGCAAACTTTTACAGATACTTTGATCACCAAAGCGCTGCTCGATCGCTGGTTCACCGCCACTCACGCCCAGCCCACTTACGCGATGCATCTCTCCCAGCAACTCTCTCAAGCAGAGCTTACAAACATTCAGTCAGCCTTTAGTCGCCTGCTCAATCAAACGGTGAAGTGGCAAAGCGCGATTGCATTCGTCCAGGCTCATCGCTAAATGTACGTTCTGTGAAACAGCGTGTGCGAAGCACGTATCGCGTTTGTCCAGGCTCGTCGTTAAAGAGTCATTTAGATCCCCGACTTCTGGTTAAAGCCCAGCCCTGAAGTTGACCTCGATCGCAGAAGTCGGGGATCTTGAATCAGTCCTGATGCTAGGTTAAAGCAACGTTGCCGATCGAGTTAAAATTCAGCTTATTAAACGTTATACAACTCTACAAAATCGCCCTACAGATTCGTTTTTGCTGCTGACCGCTGACCGCTGACCGCTGACCACTGACCGCTGACCACCAGCCGGAGCTTGCTTGTGTAGCCACAGTTTAGTGAAATGGTATTAGAGCTATGGTGCCTCAACTTAAAACAACCGATAATCCACAGATCATCTACCCAGACAGCGACGGCAAGCCAATGGCAGACAACACCAAACAGTTCCGCTGGATTGTGGTCATTCAGCAGAACTTGGAATGGTTGTTTGCGGATGATGCCAACGTGTTTGTGGCGGGTGATTTGCTCTGGTATCCCGTTGAGGGCAATAACAGCCTCTGCACGGCTCCCGATGTCATGGTGATTTTTGGCAGACCCAAAGGCGATCGCGGCTCTTACCAACAGTGGCGTGAAGATCAGATTGCACCGCAAGTCGTGTTTGAGATCCTCTCCCCTGGCAACACGCGCACCGAAATGGATAAAAAGCTGGTCTTTTACAGCCGCTATGGGGTGGAAGAATATTATCTGTATGACCCCGATCGCAACGATTTGAGCGGTTGGCTACGCAATGAAAACGGGCTAGATGTGATCGATCCAATCGCCAATTGGGTCAGCCCTCGACTCGGCATTCGGTTTGACATAGCGGGTGCCGTGTTGCGTCTCCTCAGACCGGATGGTGAACCCTTCGCCTCCTACACAGTCACTGCACAACAGCTTCAACAAGCAGAAGCAAACGTAGAGCAAGAGCGGCAACGCGCAGAACAAGAACGGCAACGGGCGGAACAAGAACGGCAACGGGCAGAACAAGAACGGCAACGCGCTGAGCGCTTGGCAGAACGGTTGAGAGCCGCTGGTATTGATCCAGAAGCAGGTTAGAAGGAGCGATCGCAGCCGCCACGAACTTCAAACCCTCAACGCCGAACCTCAGAGTATCGTGCTTGAACCTCAGAGCATCAACCGCGAACCTCAGAGTATCAACCGCGAAGCTCGAAACATCAACGATGAAGCTCAGAGTATCAACGACGAACCTCAGAGCATCAACCGCGAACCTCAGAGCATCAACGACGAACCGTGGAGTATCAGCGATGAACCTCAGAGTATCAACGACGAACCTCAGAGCATCAACGACGAACCTCGGAACATCACTACGAAGCTTGCTTGACTGATAAAACTGCTGAAACTCTGTTGCTTCTGTGTTATCCCGCCCTGCATTCAAATGCAGGGCTAACGGAACCAAGTCCGTTGAAACGGACTAAATCCTTATCGAGTCCTTTTTAGAGGACTTGAACCAATTAGCCCACACTCTAGTCACGGGCGGGGACAGGCGATCGACCAGAAATTTCCCAGTCAGCCAACTGACGAAGCGTGGAGCATCAATGTCGAACCGTCGTTACTCGTCTACAACATTCGATACCAGGTTGCTTTCGTGTCCTCCCAGCCCTTTGCCGGGAGTCAGTCCGCGTCGCCCTTCTACCTGCGATCGGCGTAAAAATTGCCTTAAGTGGAGCAAGTGCTCATTGTCGGGCAGTGTGTCCAGCTTTTCGAGCGACTCATCGAGTGAGAAGCCCGATCGATACAGCAAGCGAAAGGCAGTTCTCAACGTCTGAATCACTTGCCCTTCTTGTTCTGCCGCCAAACCTGCACGCTTCAGACCGACTCGATTGAGCGATCGTACTCGTGCAGGCTGCCCCTCTACCAACATATAGGGTGGGATATCGCGTGTAATCTGGTGCATAAACGCCACCATGACCAACCGCCCGACATGGACAAACGGGTGAATTTCACCAACGCCACTAATGAATGCCCGTGATTCAACGTGAACGTGTTCGCCCAAAATCACCGCATTAGCAATCACGACGTGGTTTTCAATGACACAGCCCTGCGCGATGTGGATGTAAGCCATCAACAGGTTGCGATCGCCAATAGCCGTCACCTCATCCGCTTGATTCGATCGACTAATGGTGACATATTCTCGAATTTGGTTGTCATCGCCGATTTTGACCAGACTATTAACGCCAGTACTCGTCGGGTCTTGCGGCTCTACACCGATCGCTGCACCGGGAAAAATTTGATTGCGTGCGCCAATTTCGGTCCAGCCGTCCAGCACTACATTCGGTCCAATCACGGTTTCAGGACCAACTTTAACTTTTGCCCCAATCACAGCATGGGCACCGACTTGCACGGTTGGATGCAGTTCGGCATCAGGATGAATCGTCGCCGTTGGATGCAGAGAGGTAATCAAGAATGCGCTCCTATCAAAAAAAGCATCAAAGAAGTTTAATGAAGCGATGTTTGTCAATTAATGATGCCTTAACAAAAGGCTCAATCGCTTTACAAGCAACGGCTCACAAGTTGAGAGTCTATACTTGAGAGTGCTTTCAGCCTTTCGCAACACCAAAGCCGTCACTTTCTGTCTATTCACTAGCAAAAAGTCATCGTTTGATTTTAAAGCCATTCAATTATCAACGATCGTTAGCCATTTAATCGCGTTACCACTGCTCTTTAATTCGTTAAAAAAGTTTTCATTGTCAAAGTCAATCAACAACAACCCCTCAAATTATAAATTATCATGACGAAAAATAAATGACTAAAGGATGAATTGCTTAGTAGACGATCGCATTACCTTTTTAAGGAAAACAAAACGCCTGGAAAGCGACAGTTGGCATAGTCCATTAAGGCACTCAAACCTTGCTGCCGACGCAGGAAGAGCCACAAAACTGCTCCTTTTGCCGTAGCCATAGCAGTCCCAAATCAGGTTTGAGCGGCACTGAATCATTGAGCGCTCAGCGGTCAGTCACCAGCTTATCTCTAACCGCTGACCGCTGACTGCTAAGAACTGCTAGCCATATTGCTGCTCACAATGCATTTAGGATCGCTATATCGGTAACAGGTAATTGGCTGACATCCGCCCTATTAGGGAATCTTGTGCTAGGCTTGCTGGTAAGGATTATTTTCGGCTGTGTAATTCGTTTCACGAGCGTCCCTCCGAATCTAACTCTCCATACTTTTTGATTCGGGAGACTTTTCATGTCAATTTACGTTGGCAATTTATCCTATGAGGTCACTCAGGATGATCTCAATAAAGCGTTCGCAGAATATGGCGAAGTCAAGCGAGTGCAGTTGCCGACAGACCGAGAAACAGGACGTTTGAGAGGTTTTGCCTTCGTTGAAATGGGTACGGAAGTAGAAGAATCAGCCGCGATCGAAGCGCTTGATGGGTCTGAATGGATGGGACGCGATCTCAAAGTCAATAAGGCTCGCCCCCGAGAAGAGCGAGGATCGTCAGGCGGTAACTGGTCAAACAGCAACCGCACCTCCAGACCTTACTAACGTTGGCAGTTAAAGCTTTGACTCTAAGGTCTTGAAGGCAGACAGGAGAGTCTGCCTTTTTTGCAGATGGCTTCTTACAGTAAACCTTCATTCAGCGTCATACCAGTTAATCTGCGAGGAATTTGGATGACTCAAATTATTCCTGGTGAAAGTGAAGGTATTGATTCAGCGCTGCGTCGGTTTAAGCGCGCTGTTTCAAAAGCAGGTATTTTCCCAGATATGCGGAAGTATCGCCACTTTGAAACACCGATCGAAAAACGTAAACGCAAAGCACTTGCCAAACACAAGCAAGGCAAGCGGAGATCTCACTCATGACCACTGAAACATCCAATCTTCCGATCGAGAGCGTCATTTTGGAGTCCCTTCAGCAAGGTGACAAAAATCGCGGTCAACTCTTCGATGTCACTGGCAAAAGCTATCCCTTGCTGGTGCGTGCCTTGCAGCACCTCAAAGACCAGCACCACATTGAGACCTACTTTACTCCTACCGGAGATGTCTCTGTACTTACTTATCGCCTGCGCGCCGAGCGTTGACCATCCTGTTATGCCACCTCTTACCCTTCTGAACCCCATGAACACTAAAGAACTTATGAGTCGATACTCAGCAGGACAAAGAGATTTTAGAAATCTGAACCTGATGGCAGCGAATCTCAGAAACTTAAATTTAAGTGGTGCAAACCTAAGTGGTGCAAACCTAACCAAGGCAAATTTGACCCGCACAAATTTAAGCCATACTAATCTGACCGATGCGGTTCTGGTAGGAGCCAACCTTACAGAAACAAACTTGACTAAAGCCAATCTAACCAATGCAGATTTAAGCGAAGCAAATGTTAGTGAGGCGAATTTAAGCCATGCCTACTTACGCGGGGCAAGAACGGCGGATGGACTAAGCCCCAGCGCTATCGCAGACCCTCTTAAAGTCTCTCAGTGAGCCAATGTGGAGAAGACTGGAGAGGTAAAGGGTTTCATTTAGCTATGCCGCTGAATCAGGACTGCTTCCGAAGTGAATCTGGGCGATCGCAGCCAGCTAAAACAACCATTCCAAGCCAATGCTGACACGGCTGTCGCTACGAAAACGAGAATTTTGCTTCTGAAGATCGGTTGCTAGGCGCAGATTGCGTGTGAGTGCATAGCCGAAGGAAAGAGTCGTTAAACCAACTTCGTCTCCACTACCGGGAGCAACCCAGCTTTGCGTGAGGGCGAGATCGGCAGCACCTGTCCGTGACGGTATCAGCAGTAAGCGTAAGCCCGCATGAATGCCATTTGTTGAGTAACGAGTGGTTTCTAAATGGCGGTAGCCCACAACTGGTGCCAGATTAACAACACTACCCAGCGGACGCACGTAGTAGCGCAAATCGCCTCCCCAGGCTTCACGACTGCCATTAAACGCGGTTTGATAATCGGCACTGAGGGTCACGCCCGATCGCCCCACAAACACATCTTCAATGCCAACACTCAGCCCTCCTGCCTGTTTGGATGACGGAAACTGGGAGTAGCTCAACCGCAGGCGCGTCCTAAAGCTGGGATCATGCTTGATGTCAGCCAACACGTCAGGCACTTGTTTTAACCATCGTTGCAAGACAGGGCTACTTTCGATGAGTTTGGGGTCAAGGTCGATGGGAACGAGGGAGTGGGGAGTGGGGAGTGGAGAGTGGGGAGGTAAAGCCGGATTTGATACTGGCTGCTGGCTGCTGACTGCTGAAGCGTCTATTCCTTTTACTCCCTCCGATCGCTGCCTTGCTTCCACAAGATCGATCGCTGAGTGCGACACCAACTCAACGGGCAGACTCCAGGCAGGACGGGTGATAAAAGCCAGACCGATCGCTAGCAACAACATCTGAAGCAGGCAACGGGAAGGGCACAGGCGCGATCGCCATTCTGTGACTCGACTCATGAACACGTTAATAAAGGCATCCAGATTGCTTCCACAAAAAAACGGCTTTGCACCTATGTCCAGGTTATGCAAAGCCGCTCAAATCAAGGGTCAGCACACAAACGCTAACGAGCAGTCCCTTGCAACGGGGCAATCTCGATCGGCTTCATAAAATAAAGCTGAAGAAGCTGCCATGCGTTAGAGGCGTAATAAGGCAGCTTTTGGAAGAACTGCACAACCTTTGGCGTATTCGCGCTGACGATCGCTGTCAATTGGGCATTGTTCTGTACACACCGATCGAGTCGCTGGTAGAACGCTGGATTTTCGACATCCAGGATGACTGGAAAGACCTTACCAGTGCTTTCGTTGGTCTTGTTGATGACGTGAATATCGTATTCACGGGCATCCAAACCGAGCGCTTTGTAAAAGCCCGATCGCTGGATGTCGTTCAGGTACATGGTAGCAAACACGGACAGTAGAAAGAAGCGACACCACAGCTTTGCCCTCCAGTCGTTGAGAATCTGTGGCTGCGATCGCATCATTGCATCAAAGAAATCACCGTGCCGATTTTCATCCTGGCACCAGTTTTCAAAGAAGCGGAAAATTGGGTAGATGCGATCTTCGGGATGTGCTTCGAGATGGCGATAGATGGTGATGTAGCGCCAGTAGCCAATCTTCTCAGACAGGTACGTTGCGTAGAAGATAAACTTCGGCTGGAAAAAGGTATAGCTGCGGCTCTTGGTCAAAAAGCCCAGATCAAGCTGGAGGTTAAAATCCGACATCGCCTTATTCAGAAAGCCCGCGTGCCGTGCTTCATCCCGCGACATCAGTGAAAAGCACTCCGCCAAGACTGGATTCTTATCCTTTAGCTTGCGTGCCAGTTCCTTGTAGAGCAAAAAGCCGGAAAACTCAGCCGTGCAGGAGCGCTCCAAAAACTCAACAAACAGTTGGCGCGTCTCCCCATCAATGTGCTCCCAGGACTGATCAAACTCAGCCGTGCGGACAAAGTGATGTCGATTGTAGTCCACTCGAAACTCTTCCAGAATTGCCTGCAGTTCGTCCTCGTTGGGCGAAATATCCATCGCCGCCACTGCATCAAAATCGGTTGTGTAAAACCGGGGCGTTAAGATCGTTTCCTTTGCAGGAACTTTTACTCCGGGGCGTATTTCTTCAAAGCTAGGCTTTTTAAGGGAATCTACCATGAGTCGTTTCGTTCTTTTTTCAGAGACTGCATCAAGGGGATGGTGCGCTGAGCTACCGCAGTGTATCGCTGTCAAGTGCGGACTGAATCAGATGCGATCGGTCTACAAAGACTCTGCCAAGGTACAGCAGCGCGCAAAACCACTGTAATGATTACGCAGTCTAGTCTATCAAGGTATAGGGTGACAAAACTGAGCGATCGCATTAAGACTTGCAACACACTATCAACTTTTGTAATTACTAGGCAATGTCGTACCGCCTACCCTGCCTGCTTAAGAGCAAAGTCTTTATGATTTAGGAACGTGGAGAAAGCATCTCATAGGAAGAGGACTGTGGAAACGAGAGCATCCCAAACAGGTATGAACAAAGTTGGCACGGCTTACATTCTCTGGCTCGGTTGCCTACTTCAGATACATGGACTGCACCGCCTTTACAACGGCAAGATTTTGACGGGCTTGCTATGGATGTTCAGCTTTGGTCTGTTTGGTTTTGGGCAGATTATTGACCTTCTGCTGATCCCAAACATGGTAGATGAGCACAATTCTAAACTGAGAGCGAGTCAGGGGCTTCTGCCTGAAGGTGTTTTGCCAAATCAAGCCGCTATTCAGCAGGTCATCGCTACCCATCCAACCCCATTGCCACCGTCGTCAGAACCGAATCCCTTACTGGTTAAACTGCTGAGAGCGGCAGAAGCTAAAGGTGGTAGGCTCTCCGTTACGCAAGGCGTGATGGAAACAGGGGCTAGTTTTTCCCACGTGGAAACCACACTCATACACATGGTAAAAGCAGGCTACGTTGAGATCACTAATGATCCAGAATCGGGCGTTGTGATCTATGAGTTTAAGGAGCTTTGAAAAAGGCTAACACTAGCGATCGCGCCTTGGTCAGCCTCTACGTTTAATCCCTTAGTTCCTCACTAGCCACTTTTGGGCGTTCAGCCGTTGTAGCGTCCAAAAAACCAGCAATCCTAGATCAACCTTGCGTTCATCAATCCGAAACGACTCCATAGTGCTGGCTTTACCACCGCTTTCTGAGTAGGAAAAGCCTTTTTGACCGTTAATTTTCTCGTCGAAGAAATAGATGCTAAACGCTCTAGTTTGCTTGCCACCGCTGTTCCATTGACCAACGACTTGCCAACATTCTGGCGCTTGAGCGAACCCAATGACGTTGATCTTGCGCTTCGCAAAGGTCAGCTCGGCATCCGGAATGTCTTGCTTTGCTAAGCCTGCTTTGAGAGCGGGTAAATAGTCTTGCTGGATAAAGTCAGTGAACGGCTTGTCTTCCAACGCGGGCGGCTTTTCTTTCTTCGCTTTAGCGGCTGGTTTCGCGCCATCTTCACCGTCAGACGCTGCCTTAGGTGGACGCTTGGCGGCTGGTTTCTTAGGAGCAGTGTCTGCCTCAGGTGCTTCAGAAACAGCCTCTGGCTTATCGATCGCTGGCTCTGGTGCATTTGCCGTTGGTATATCCGTTGCCTTCGCTTCAGTATTAGTAGGAGCTTGTCCTTCAGATTGGTTTGGCTCAGCCTGGTTCGGAGTGGTTTCTTCTGCCATGTTTCAGGTCAATCCTTGTTTCAAATTGCAGCGATCGCCGCGCAGTCTTGAGCGTTAGATTCGAGTGAAGCATCACTCCCTGCGCTTCATCTTAATAGAATGCAGCGTTGCGGGCTAGTGGCAGGCGTAACCGTTAGCATAGAATCTGCTGCCAGGACAACGCGATGCTTCAAACTGTGCCTCAAACTTCATCACAAGCAGTACGTCTCCATACCTTAGTGCAAGGACAGGGCTTTCCCATTCTTTGCTTACACGGTCACCCAGGTTCGGGGCAGAGTTTGTCAGTCTTCACACAACCGTTGTCTGCTCGATTCACGACGATCGCGCCTGACTTGCGAGGCTATGGCGGCAGTCGCGCTCCAGCAGATTTTGTGATGACTGACCATTTGACCGATTTGGAGGCACTGCTTAATCGCTACCAAATCTCGCGCTGCCTGGTTTTGGGCTGGTCTTTGGGCGGTATCCTAGCCTTGGAGTTGGCGCTGCGAATGCCAGAACGGATCAGTGGGCTGATCTTAGTCGCAACAGCAGCGCGTCCTAAAAGCAGCCATCCGGCGATCGCGTGGCAAGACAATGCTTACACGGGCATCGCGTCGATCGCAAACTGGCTTAACCCTGGCTGGCAATGGAATATTGATACCTTTGGGCGGCGATCGTTGTACCGCTATCTCATTCAGCAGCATACGCCCTCTGCTTACCAGTACCTCGCCAAAGAAGCCTTGCCAGCGTATCTGCAAACCTCTAATCGAGCGACACAGGCGCTGTCTATGGCGCTTCAGAGGGGCTATAATCGCCTTGCCGATCTACCCGCTATTCAATGTCCATGCCTCGTGCTGGCAGGCGCGGACGATCGCCACATCACGGCTGCCTCCAGTCTGGAAACGGCTCAAGCGTTGCCCCATGCCCAGTACCATTGCCACCCCAACACAGCCCACTTGTTTCCATGGGAAATCCCAACCATCGTGCAAGCGGCGATCGAGCGTTGGCTTGACCAACATCCAGACGTTGTGACTCCTCCATCAGAAGATAGTACTGCCAGAAAATAGTGCTGCGTCTGCCTTTTCTTGACGTGCAATGCGTTAAGTGAATGTGAACGGCTGATAAAGCGATTCTTAAAGAATTTGTTCGTTCAGCAAATTCCCTGGCAATATCGGATCGAACGCGCTCAGAAAAGACACAATAGCTTGGAAGTTGAAATCGCCTCTGTCTCTCACCTGGGTGCTTCACAGTAATGCAAGAACCATCGATCGCGCCACTCCTCGAAGATCTGAAAAGTGTTGACGAAACTGTTCGCGAACGTGCTACTCACGCACTTTGGCGCATCTGGTTTGAGCAAAAAGGTGTTCTTGGTTTAGAAAGCATCCGACGTGCTCAAACCTTACTTGAGGCAGGCAATAATGTCGAAGCAGAGTCTACTCTGACGGCATTAGTGCAAAGCCAGCCCGATTTCGCGGAAGCCTGGAATCGGCGTGCAGTTCTCTACTACAGTCAGGGTCAATACTACCGGGCGATCGCGGATTGCGAAACCGTTATCCGCCTTAACCCAGTTCATTTTGGTGCTCTCCACGGCTTAGGACTATCCCATGCGGCATTAGGCAACTATCCAGAAGCCATTGCAGCCTTTCGCCAGGCAGCAGCCATTCAGCCTTTTGCGATCGCAAACCAGCGGTTGCTTCTTGAATGCACGCTGCGCCTTGGTTAACCTCCAGATTGTTCTACTGTCCTGACCTCTCATGAAGCTTCTTTCCATTATGGGATGAGTATTTTGCACTTACTCCCTACATTTTTGCGAGGCAAAGCGGTCGGTATCTGTGGCAATGGTTTATGCCCCAGCAGCTTTAGAAGATGTAAAAAGCATTACATAACGCCTTATAGATCTAGCCGTGAAAACAGGGCTAGCTTAACGAAATCTACGCGATCGATTGGCTGGAAACCAAACAGTTGAGAAGACCTAATATGCTTGCAAATGGCGGTGCGAAGCTCTCTTTGCTTCGTTTGAAAACGCCCAACCTAGCATCCATTTTCCCCTGATTCCGTACGATTCACATCATAAACAGTGATCTAAATCACCCATACTTCTAGGGTTAGATCACTTCCATTAATACGTAAGCAGAAGAGAATTTATGCAGAGCTCCTGCTAATCAAAATGAAAAAAACAGCAATTATTCGACACCTTGTCCAAAAAGCCTTACATATCAAAAAGCTCACTCCCGACATTGAGAATGAGATTAATTATGAGCTTACGCGCTTAGGACACATCTCAGATGTCGATTTTGAAGCACTTGAACTGCTGATGTCTGAGATGGACGCTGGACGAATTCAACTGATCTCTAGCCCTTAAGCCTATAGCTATTCCTGAATAAAGCGTTTCATCTCACTGCTTCCGCGCTTTTGAAGCTAACGCTTGTTCGGTTCAAGCTGAGAAGATGGGCTTCAGTCGGTAAATGTTGCTCTGATAACTACTGCTCAAGTATTACAACCGTTATGTCGATAGAGAGAGAACGCTAGGTTTTGTTTGAGTCTGCTCGATTCTGAAATACTTCTGTATGAGCCTGCCAGACTTGCTGGATGAAATGTCTGAACGGTACGCGCCCTCTTTCACAAGCACCGTCTTGTTCAACGCTAGTGCGATCGTCTGCGTAAAAATCGGCAAGCCATGGAAGCGCCTCAGTATCAAGCGCCGCTCGAAACAAAGTTGGCGGTAAAAGCAGATCGGAGTCTTGGCGTAGATCGTAGCAGTCTAACTGTTCACCCAGGGTCTCCTCCGACGTAGCTGTTTCAGCAGTGCGGAGTATCAACACCAGAGGGCGCACCCAGCAAAGGTGACGGCTTGCAATCATCTGAACCACTTCTGCATACAGATAACTGGTTTCATGTTGCAGGCAAACAATCTGGCAGGGTTGAAAGCCTGGAGCGTCGTCACCAACGAATTCGTGTGTTGCAGGAAAACCCATAGGGTTGAGGTAAGTACTAAGCTCCTCTACCGATCTTAGAGGATCAAATCATTCTCTCACTACAGCTATAACACTGAAATTAGCTCTGAGAGCGTCAGCATTTACAAGCTCTAGTAAACATCTGTTAACATTGGAAAGCGTCCGTTTTCAATCGTCGTGAATTGCTTAGAGAGAGGATAAAAAGTGTCTGTCGAAACCATTGAACGGCGTTCAACGGTTCGCAAGCTCGCGCCCCGTTATCGCGTGTTACTCCATAACGATGACTACAACTCAATGGAGTATGTAGTGCAGACTTTGATTACCACCGTTCCTAGCCTGACTCAACCCCAGGCAGTGGACATTATGATGGAGGCTCATACCAATGGGCTAGCTTTGGTGATTACGTGTGCACAAGAACATGCGGAATTTTACAGTGAGACTCTTAACAGTCACGGGCTAAGCAGTACGATCGAGCCTGATGAATAGCACCTCTAGAGCATCTTGAAGCAGGTGTTGACTCAGCTTGTACGATACCCAGCTCCGATCAGAATTGCTGCCTTCCTTTTGACATTGGTGTTGGTTTGGGTGCCGATCGCTGCACCAATTTACTGGCTGATTAACGACACCAACACCGTTAGCATTCTGACCCTGCTCTTACTGTATGCAGAATTCATTCTTCTAGTGCGTTTGTGGGGACGGTGGGTTTACCGTCAGCCTGGTTTACTTTGGCTTTACGGGCTAGAGTTTTCTCGGCGCATGGGTTTAGAATTGCTAGCTGGTCTAGGGATCGGCAGCTCCAGCGTGGCTGTACTGTTCATCACCCAGAGCGCTTTTGGGTGGGTAATGTGGCAACCGTTTTCGATCGTGGTGCTGCGAGTTGCTTTAGAAGGACTACTGGTGGCTTTGGGCATTGGTTTTGCGGAGGAGCTGTTCTTTCGGGGATGGTTGCTGGATGAACTGCAACGTGATTACCGCTTGTCGATCGCGCTTGTGGTCGATGCGACAGTCTTCGCTTTAGTGCATGGGCTGAAGCCGCAGTTTCCAGCCTTATTTTTAATGGCAGTCACGCTGATTTTGGCGAAGCGATCGTGCGCTGACTCTAACGACGCAGCAGGCTTTGATGGTCAGAGGTGGGGGCACCCGATTCTGAACACGCCTCGTGGACGCTTGGGGTTGCCAATGGGGCTACATGCAGGCTTGGTTTGGGGTTACTACGTTGTGAACGTGGGGCAACTCATCAAATATGCTCCGCAAGCGCCTGAGTGGTTGATAGGCTTTGATCGGAACCCACTCGCTGGAGCGATCGGTTTCCTGTTCCTTACTGCTTTAGCGATAGGGCTTTGGCGTTATGGTCGTAGGCTACAGGTATCGGAGCCGCGATCGTGATGATCTGTAGGACTGCGATCGCGCTCTTGCATTGCTTCTACATACAGCTTTTAACAGCGTTAGACGCAACAGACACTACTTTTTAGACCGAAATAAGCCAAACAGCCCGCCATTCTTGGCAGCTTGATTGCCTGGTTGAGCTTTTTGAGTGTTGCCGTTTTGCTGTCCATCGATTGGGGCAGCAATTTCAAGACCAAGCTTGGGCGCAAATCTGCGGGCTAATGGGTCTTGAGGATTTAGCTTTAGCGCCTGACGAAGGTAGACTTTTGCCATGCTTTGGAGATTCTGCTGGAGGTATGCAACGCCTAAAAGGGCATGGTACTCGCTTTTGCCCGCTTCAATCTTGATGGCATCCCGTAGTTCTTGCTCAGCTTCTTTCCAGTTGCTTTTCTTCATGTATTCTTGCGCTCGTCGGTAGTGGCGCTGAGCATAACTTTCAGAGCTAGTTTCGGTATCAGCCGGGGTAAATTGGATTGGCTTTGCCTCGGCGGCAGAGACCAGTCCTGTAGGCTTTTCGCGCATGAGCACGTCGCCCATTTTGAGCTGTAAGTAAACCAGGTTTAGTTCAATGAGCTGTTGAGTGAGCGGTTCAAATTGATCGAGTGGTTGATACTGCGCTTCGGCAAGTTGGGCGATCGCCTGCTCGTAAAAGATATCAACACCATTAATCGGCTGCTGTGTCAGTTGACATGCCAAGTCACTTTGAGGAGTGAGGGGCGTAATGCGGTAAAGCCGCCTTACCTGAAGTCGCAGCAAGGAGACATTCTCTTTACGACCTTTCTCTTGCTTCAGCTTTTGGTAGGCAGGGTTGACCAGCCGCGCAAAAAGCTGGCTTGCCATATCTTTAGCGGTGTCATCTTCAGGGGTGTAATGATCAGGATGGAGTAGCTTTGCAACCGTGCGGTAACGCTTGAGTACGCGGCGATCGTCAGCAGCAAGCGAGACCCCTAAAACGGCGTAGGGGTCAGAGAAGTTGGCTAGCCATTCTGAGGGAAGCGTACTTTGCGACATCAACCAAGTAACCCTAGAAGACTTTAAAAACCAGTACAGTTAGACATCCACTGCACACATTCAAGCACTGAATTTCAATACGCGTTGCCACTCGTGCGACAAACAGATGGCTTTTAAGAAACGTTTAAGAGCAAAATTGTCTCCACTAAACAGCTTGCTTAGCGCTAGTAGCCGACGAAAACAAGCACCGACTAGAACCCTAACAACTAGCGTTTGTGCAGTCAGGCTGTATCGCTTTAGGCTCTAAACTGGTGAGACTTTAGCGTGATTAACGGCTTAACTAAGCTGGGGCAGGCGAGGCTTGAACGTATTAATTGAGTCGCTGTTCGATCGGGATTATCATTACCTTACTGTACATCGACGGATTGAACCGGACAGATCTCAAAATGCTACCGCTTCGCTACGATTTGGGTTGCTTAACCAAAACACTATGGCGCATGAATAAGCGGAAGCACCCGTCAGGCAATGGCAGAAGTTGCCTGCTGTTGGTGTCATCTCCGCTTGAGAGTCAATATGATAGAAGTAACGGTGTTGGAGTGGGCATCCTTGCCCTTCTACCGATAGATACCTGATGGATTGGGTGTCATTCCTTACAACATCATAAATCTGAATGCAGCTATTTTGGGGTGAGACTGGCATGTTGGATAAGCCAAGAAATCGAAAGGTTGCTGCTGCTTTGGCGTTTGCTGGAGCTGTAGCGCCGATCGGTGCAGGGCTGCACAAGTTTTATGTCGGTCAACCACTGTGGGGCATTTTGTATTTGCTCCTGTCGATGACACCGATTCCGCGCGTTGCCAGCGCGATCGAAGGTGTTTGGTATTTGACCCAAGGCGCTGATGAGTTTGATCTAAAATTCAACGAGGGCGTTGTTTCTACCGTGAAAGTTGTGTCGAGTACAGAGAGCGTTGACCCAGGACAAATTAGTGCTGTTGCTGATGCTGTCCGTCAACTTGATCAACTCCGTGCTGATGGGCTAATTTCGGAGTATGAGTTTGAACAGAAGCGCCGCCAGTTGCTCGATCGCATTACATAGCCGTTCGCTATTGGTGGTTGGTCGTTCGTAAGGTCAACAGCCACTCTAACTTTTAGCCTTTATCCTTCATTGTTTATCCTTCTCCAATGCCTCTCCCTCGCTGGTTTTCAAGTGCTGGTCAAACTCGTCAGCCGCCGCAGATAAAAAGATTCAGCGATCCGTACTACCGCTTTCAATCAGTGGCAGAACTTGAGCTTGCGGCTAAGTTGGGGGTCAAGATTGACGTAAATCAGGCAGGTGTGGATGATTGGCTGCGGCTTCCAGGTCTATCGATTCATCAAGCGCGATCGCTCGTCGAACTAACTCAAGCGGGATTACAGCTCCATTGCATTGACGATATTGCCGCTGCGCTGAGCTTGCCCATACCACGGCTCAAGCCATTGGAACCAGTCCTCCAGTTTTGTTACTACGATGCTGACAGCGTTGCTACGGTCAAACCTGTCAATCCAAACATGGCGACGATCGAAATGCTGATTCGCATTCCGGCGGTTGATCTGTACCTGGCACGGGCGATCGTCGCCAACCGTACTGTGAGTCCTTATCGCAATCTCGTCCATTTTCAGCGACGACTAGCCCTCTCCAGTCAGCTAGTGGCTGAGCTGATGCATTACCTCAAGTTTTGAGCCGAAACTCCCAAAATACCTTCTTTACGGCGTTGGTTTGATTAGCCCAATCCGTTTAAAGGGATAAAAGCGCAACCAGGCGCGACCGATAATGTTTTGCTGCGGCAGAAAGCCCCAAACGTGCGAGTCATTGCTGTTGTTACGGTTGTCGCCCATCACAAAAAACTCACCGTCTGGCACCACTACGGGTGGCAGCGTGTAGCTAGGTGGCGCGGCAATATACGGCTCCTTGAGCGGTTGCCGATCGACATAAACCGTTCCATTTTTGACCTGCACCGTTTGCCCTGGTTGACCAATGATGCGTTTGATAAATGCCTGATCTTTGGTGTAGCCCTGGATCTGAAGCTGCTGGGGTGGATCAAAAACGACGATTTCGCCAAACGTGGGGGGACGAAGGCGATATGAGAGTTTTTCGACCACGAGGCGATCGCCTACCTCCAATGTCGGCAGCATCGAATCAGAGGGAATATAGCGTGGTTCTGCCACAAACACCCGAATCAACAGTGCCAAAATCAGCGCAATAATTAGGATTTGTATGTTTTCCCACCAGGTTCGCCAGCGCGGTGAGGTAGGCGGCACAACAACTGGAACCTGCGGTTCAGAGGTTTTTTCAGAGGTCATAAAGGTGTGGCTTAGACAGCGGACATTAGACGTGAGGCACATAACCACAGATCGCCCTTTTGATTTAGGCAAGTCTGCGATCTAGAGTCTTTAGTCTAATGTCCAGATACCCTTTATTCTCGCAAGAGCCATTGTTAGAACGCAATAAGTTAGAACGCAATGAACTTTTCCGATCGCAACTGGTCATTCCTCGCGCCTAGCGACAGCATAAACTCCTGAAGCTGATCGGAGCGATCGCCCACCGCGCAGATGACAATCTCGAAGTCTGCCAGATTGAGCCTCAACCCTGACACGATCGCTTCAGGGCATTGGGCGATCGCCTCTCGATACTCGAAGGCTTTCCAGCTTTGTTGCAGGCGCTGCCAGTGCTGCTGATACGGTAATTGGTCCGTCGTTTCTGGGTTTGCTTGCACTAGCCAAACAGGTTGCCGATAGCCGCATTCGTGCAGCCAGTCGATTTGGCTTTTCAGTGGCGCGATGCCTGAGCCTTCAGCAATATAGAGGCGAGGACGTTGAGGCAATTCGCTTAACGTCATCAGTCCATAGGGACCACGTAGAGGCAACGACTGCCCGATCGCCAAATCTTGTAGAAAGGCAGAACTCCAGCCCACACGCGAAACACAGAGTTCAACTTCAGGACAATGAGAGGGTGAAGAGGCGATCGAGTAGATCTTGCTGAACTTGCGACCATCGCGTTCAAATTTGGGCCACACTGACTGTCCTGGCAAAAAACTGAAGTCATCTCGATCCAGCCGCAACCGAATCGCTTTGATGGTTGGTGTTAACGAAACAGAATGAATGACCGTAGCGCTGTAATCCGCCGTAGGCGATCGGCGCAGAACGTCTAAACTTTGCATTGTAAATCCTTACCTGTGCGTCGCAGGCATGATGGTGTATGTCGCTTCAGGCAGGCATTCTGACTTTGGAAAGGATAAAGGATGAAGGCTAAAGGCTAGAAGTTATCTCCCTTTTTATCCTTTAGCTCTTAGCCTTTCGCTTCACAGTTGCGGCACAGTGCCGGACTTTTTTGCACGCTGCAAAATCACCGGGCTTTCCCCAGACGAGATCATCTCTCGTCCTGTCTGGGCTGACTCCCCAGACAACCTGAAGTAGCTTGGGTATTGTAGCCTACGGTGCAATCTTTTAACCGATCGCATTTCTCTTTGACAAGTGCTTAAAATCTAGAGAGTGGCTCATGCGGCTCGACTATGTGAACCCGGACGATCAGGTGTTTTACTTGAAGCGTCAGGTAATGAACTTGGCACATCAGGTTTGGCACTCAAATGGTCAAGCTTTGAACTCAAATGGTCAAGCTTTGAACTTGAAGCGTTGAGTTCGGAAGTCGAATCGTCAAGCTTAGAACCTGGAAGGTCGAGCTTTTAGCTTGAATCGTCGAGTTCAGAACTCGGATTGTCAGGCTCAGAAGTCAGACGTTGGAGCTTTTAGCTCAATTGGTCGTGTTCAGAACTCGAAGGGTCAGGATCAGAACTCGGAGCAGCGGGTTTGGAGGACGATCGCTCAGGATCAGACGCTGAATTGGCTTGAGTTGGTTGGGTGAGATGTGGGAACAGGCAGCAGTGGGGCGATCGCGATCAGGAAAAGTCAGGAGAAAGACTGAGTGGATGCCATTCTTAAGTTCTTGAGCAGCAATAAAGACGCACTCCTGGTTGTGATTGCGGGCATCACAGTAACGCTGACTCTATTCACGCTGCTGTTTGGTTCTGGCTTCCTGGTGGCGTTCTTTAAGTCGATCGCTGCTTACCTGCAACAGCGCCGCCATCCCCGGATTCCACCACTCGACACCTTTCCGTTTGAGGTGATTAAGCCCAACAGTGATATTTTGAAAGCCGTATTTGGCGGAGCGAGGGACAATCCGCTTGCTGATCGCAACATTCGCTATTTGCAACGGGTGGCAGACCGAGATATTCAGCAGGAACTAGAAGCGCAGCTAGAAGAGTCTCGCTGGGTCATCATCCTGGGTGAGACAGGATTGGGCAAAACGCGGGAAGCCGCAGAACTGGCTCAGAAATATAGCCGCAGGGGTTGGACGGTTCTCAGGCTGAAACATTCGGAACTGCTGGATGAGCCGTATCAGTTTCCGATGGAGCAGGTTGGCAGCGATCGCAAGCTGCTGTTTTTCCTGGATGACCTGAACAAGCTGATGTACAAGCGGGGCGAACTGCTGAAGGATGACCCGCGACAGTTTCGAGATTTGCCACCCCAGGAGCGATTGCGCCTGACGCTGGAGTACTATGAGCGCTTTTGCCGTCCCGAAGAAATCCGCATCATCGCCACTGCCCGCAATGAAACTGTTCCCCAGTACAATGAGCCGATCAGCGAACTCGACAAGCTCGGTTTCGACCAGCATCCCAGGCTATGGCAGAAATTTACACGCTATCTTCTGGTCAAACCAAGCGATGCTGCCATTATTCAACTGATTCAAGCAACGGTAGAGCAGACAGACATTACCGCTAATCCCGATGAGTATGCTCGTTTAGCCAGACGGAACGATCGCACCTTCCGAAATATCCAGTTGAACCTGCAAACGGCAAAAGATGAGGGGCGGGCACTCACCCTGGATACCTTTCGGGAGTCGTTGCGGGAAAACTGGGAGGCAAAATATCGCAAAGCCAGACGAAAATACCCGATCGCTGCCGTAATTTATGACGCGGTTGAACTGCTGCGGGCGGTGAATGTCGAGCTACACGATTTCACGGTCATCGCCACCACACAAATGCTGGCAGGCGGGAACTTCCTTCAGCGGCTCCAGCGCTGGCAACCGATTCGTCGCGCCCTTCATTATTTGATCCACGACGGCAACAGCATTCTGGAACCCCGCGATGGTCAGGTTGAAGCAAAGGGAACCTCGGTAGCGGTGGCTGAAAACATCCCTCGTCTTTCGCGTTTGCTATTGAGGTTGAGCGATCGTCATTCACAAGTGCTTGTCTCACTGTATAGCTTCGCTGTTGCAGCCAACGGCTTGAAATGCTGTCGAGAAAGCTTCACCAGCTTGAATGAACTCCTCAAAGTTGTCCCTCATGTGGACTTCATCTGGTTTCAAAGAGGGAATTCTCTGACTCAGTGGGGGAGTTTACTCAAGGATTCGGGACAAAACCAACAGGCATCGGAAAAATTCCTAGATGCGATCGCCAGCTATGACCAAGCGATCGCCATCAAATCGGACAAACACGAAGTTTGGCACGGTCGGGGCAATGCACTGGACGAACTGAAGCGCCACGAAGAGGCGATCGCCAGCTATGACCAAGCGATCGCCATCAAATCGGACAAACACGAAGTTTGGCACGGTCGGGGCAATGCACTGGACGAACTGAAGCGCCACGAAGAGGCAATTGCCAGCTATGACCAAGCTCTCGCCTTTAAACCAGACTATTACGAAGTCTGGAGCAATCGGGGCACTGCGCTGTACAAACTGGAGTGCTACGCGGAGGCAATTGCCAGCTATGACCAAGCTCTCGCCTTTAAACCAGACTATTACGAAGTCTGGAGCAATCGGGGCACTGCGCTGTACAAACTGGAGTGCTACGCGGAGGCAATTGCCAGCTATGACCAAGCTCTCGCCTTTAAACCAGACTATTACGAAGTCTGGAGCAATCGGGGCACTGCGCTGTACAAACTAGAGTGCTACGAAGAGGCAATTGCTAGCTATGACCAAGCGATCACCATCAAATCAGACAAACACGAAGCCTGGTATGGTCGTGGCATTGTGCTGAGCAACCTGAAGCGCCACGAAGAGGCAATTGCAAGCTATGACCAAGCGATCGCCATCAAACCGGACGAACACGTAGCCTGGTATAACCGGGGCGCTACGCTGATGAAGTCAGGTGATTATAAGAACGCCATTCAGAGCTTTGACATGTCGCTGGAGTTCCTGCCGGATGATGCTGGCGCTTTCTACAACAAAGCTCGCTGTTTTGCCCTTTGGGACAAGGTTGAGGAGGCAGTTGCCAATCTGCAACGGGCAATTGAGCTGAACCCTGACAAATACCGAGAGATGGCAAAGACGGACGCTGATTTTGATGGGATTCGAGGCGATGGGCGGTTTCAGGCGTTGATGGCAGCGGATGGGTAACGGATGAAACGGATAAGCAGGGCAGCAGATGAGTAGCGGATGAAACAGATAAGTAGTCTGTTAGTCTGCCTAATTTGCCATCATTCCCTATCCGTTGCCAACAACCCATCCGCTTCATCCGTTAACATCCGTTGCTCACTATCCCCCAACGACCCATCCGCTTCATCCGTTGACATCCGTTGCTCACTATCTCCACCCGTTAATCACTGCTTTCCCCAGGGAATCCTCAAGAAAGAGGTCATCAAGCATGTATTGTGAGCAACCCGCCAAGCACATCTGCCATTCTCCATCAGGACATTACTTATCGCATTATTGGTGCAGCGATGCGGGTTCATCGCCGGATGCCACGCGGACTGAGAGAACAGCACTACCAGAAAGCATTGACGGCTGAAATGCTTCAGGATGGACTGGTTGTGCTGGAAGAGTATCATCTCGAAATTTATGACGGTCAAACCTGGCTTGGGAGACTGTATCTCGACCACTGGGTTAATGAGTGCGTCGTTGTAGAAGATAAAGCAGTATCACACATTATGGGAGATGTAGAGATTGCTCAGGTAATTGCATATTTAGCAGCAACAAAGGCACAAGTTGGATTACTCCTCAATTTTGGACGATCGCGCCTGGAATACAAACGCATTCTGCCGCCCACGGCAATAGAGGAGTGGCAGACCCAAGTCACCAAATATCTGTGGAAACCAGAGCAATTTGGCAACGGATGGAAAACAGATGAAGCAGATAAATAGTTTATTTCTCATCACTCATTTATCTATTTCCAGCTCACTCATCCGTTTCATCCGCTTCCATCCGTTGCTTCATCTCTCCTGTCCTCAAGCATGGTCGTTTTTCACAAACGCTCTATAAACAAAAACGGTAGAGAGACAATGCTCTCTACCGTTTTACTATCTAAGCAATTTCGGAACTATTCAACGGCTTGAGGCAAGAGTTCCCGCTTTTCGCCTTGTAGCACCTTCACCTGACCATCGCTATCCACATCAACGACAGCAGTGTCGCCATCCTTGATGCGGCTAGAAAGGATTTCCTCTGCCAGCGAATCTTCCAGCAAGCGCATAATGGCTCGGCGGAGTGGACGAGCACCGTAGCTAGGATTGTATCCCTCTTCGACTAAACGATCTTTGAATCGTTCAGTGACCTCTAAGGTAATACCCTGCTCACGCAAGCGACCGAAGACCTCGTTCAGCATGATGACAGCAATCTCTTTCACCTCGTCCTTCGACAGTTGGCGGAAGACAATGATTTCATCAAGGCGGTTGAGGAACTCAGGGCGGAAGTACTGCTTAAGCTCTTCGTTGACCAAGGAACGGATGCGATTGTACTGAGATTCGGCGGCATCACCTGCTGCTGAGAACTCGAAGCCCAAACCACCGCCACCTTTTTCAATCACCTTAGAACCAATGTTGGAGGTCATGATAAGCAGGGTGTTCTTGAAGTCCACCGTACGACCTTTGGCATCAGTTAGGCGACCGTCTTCCAGGATTTGCAGCAGCATATTGAAGACATCAGGGTGTGCCTTCTCGATTTCGTCGAACAGGACGACGGTGTAAGGACGACGACGAACGGCTTCGGTAAGCTGTCCACCTTCGTTGTAGCCGACGTAACCTGGAGGCGAACCGATGAGTTTGGAGACCGTATGGCGCTCCATATACTCCGACATATCCAACCGGATCATGGCTTCTTCAGAGCCGAAGAAGTAGGTTGCGAGTGCCTTGGTCAATTCAGTTTTACCAACCCCGGTAGGACCAGAGAAGATAAAGCTTGCGATCGGTCGGTTCGGATTTTTCAGACCAACGCGAGCACGGCGAATGGCACGAGAAACGGCTCTCACGGCTTCTTCCTGACCAATCAAGCGCTGGTGCAGAGTATCTTCCATGTGAAGCAACTTCTCGGACTCGGACTCCGTGAGCTTGTTGACCGGAACACCCGTCCACGAAGCAACAATATGGGCAATATCCTCTTCATCCACAATGGGAGAAGCGTCGTTGCCCGTCGATTCGTTTTTCTTGGTTTGAGCGATCGCCCGAATCTCGGCTTTGATCTCCATTTCGCGATCGCGTAGTTCGCCAGCGCGATCGAAGTTTTGAGAACGAACCGCATCATCCTTGTCTTTGAGTACTTGGCGCAGCTCTTTGTCTAACTCCTTGGCTGCTGGGGGCAGTTGGGAATTCATCAAGCGCACCCGCGAACCGGCTTCATCAACCAAGTCGATCGCCTTGTCCGGTAGAAAGCGATCCGAAATGTAGCGATCTGAAAGCTTTGCTGCCGCTTCCAACGCTAGATCTGAGATCTTCAACTTATGGTGCTGTTCGTAGCGTTCACGGAGACCACGAAGGATTTCAATGGTTTCGTCAACGCTCGGTTCACCCACTATCACAGGTTGGAAACGACGCTCAAGAGCAGCATCGCGCTCAATGTGTTTGCGGTACTCATCCAGCGTCGTAGCACCGATGCACTGAAGTTCACCTCGAGCCAAAGCAGGCTTGAGGATGTTTGCAGCGTCGATCGCGCCTTCAGCCGCACCTGCACCAATCAGCGTGTGAACTTCGTCAATCACCAGGATGACGTTCCCAGCGGAGCGAATTTCATCCATGATCTTCTTCAAACGCTCTTCAAACTCACCTCGGTATTTGGTGCCTGCGACCAGCAAACCAATGTCCAAAGTGACCACGCGCTTGTCTTCGAGGATATCTGGGATATCGTCATTGGCGATGCGTTGAGCAAGACCCTCCGCGATCGCGGTCTTACCCACACCTGGCTCCCCAATCAGAACCGGGTTATTTTTGGTACGGCGACCCAGGATTTGAATCACCCGTTCAATTTCTTTCTGACGACCCACAACCGGATCTAGTTTGCCATCAGCTGCCATTTGAGTCAGGTTTGAACCAAACTCGTCCAGCGTCGGCGTTTTAGTGCGCCCCTGACTACCACCTGAAGTAACCTCTGCGGTTTCGCCTAGCATCCGGATGACCTGAGTGCGCACCTTTGAGAGGTCAACGCCCAGATTTTCCAGCACTCTGGCAGCAACACCTTCGCCTTCGCGGATTAAACCGAGAAGCAGATGTTCAGTACCAATATAGTTATGACCAAGTTGACGGGCTTCTTCTAGAGAGAGCTCCAGAACCCGCTTTGCTCGTGGCGTAAAGGGAATCTCAACAGCAACGAAGCCAGAGCCTCGACCGATGATTTTCTCTACTTCAATGCGGGCATCTTTGAGATTGACACCCATCGATTTCAGCACTTTGGCGGCGACGCCGGTCCCTTCTCCAATCAGACCCAGGAGGATCTGTTCAGTACCCACAAAGTTATGTCCCAGGCGGCGTGCTTCCTCCTGGGCAAGCATGATCACCTTAATGGCTTTTTCTGTGAAGCGTTCAAACATGGCGTATTCCTGTCACCTGCTGCTTGCCGGTAGAGTTGATTCTATCATAGACGATTTGACTGGAGGCTTGAGAAATGCCACCAGTCGATCCGTGATCACCGTACCGTGCAACGGGGATCGACCATTTTAGAGCTGCTACGAGGTGTGATTGTCAGTGGAAAGCGGCTGTCAAGTCAAGCAGGATTTCTTAATCTTTTCAGCATTGAAGCTTAAGCACTGGAGGCTCTCAATCAATGGTTGACTGCCAACCAGATGTGCAAAGACGATCGCAAACCTGCTGTTGCCAGACCTTGAGGCGCTCAGAAAATGCGGGCGTTTGTATGCCTCCATGCCATAGCACGAGAGCATCTTCGCCATCGTCTGGGTAGTAGCGCCGTCTGCGACCCGCTTCACGAAAATCAAATTTTTGATACAAGGCGAGCGCTGCGTGATTAGAAACTCTTACCTCCAAGGTGGCTCGTTCTAGCCCGCGCTGATAGGCGGAGGCTAACAGCGCGTAGAGTAATGCCTGCCCCAACCCCTGACGGTGATGCGCGGGATCGATGGCTAGCATGGTGATATGCGCCTCCTCAAGAATTGCCCAGTAACAGCCGAGACCGAGGAGCATAGAAGCGTGGGCAGCGTGGGAA